>DASTTD010000418.1:0-5140 GCA_035760325.1 Gemmatimonadaceae bacterium | reverse complement strand
TGAAGGCAATCCGCGGGCGGCGTCTTCACAGCAGCAGGCGAACGTGATCGCGTTCCTGGCGGCGTATTTCCCGAGCCCGGCCGACCAGGAGTGGGTGCGGCTGTTCGTGAACTCGCTCGCCGACGAGCGCGCGAGATTCTACCAGTCGTACTGGGCCCAGCAGCAGCGCGAGAAACGTAACGTGCTCGACGAGGTCGACGCGCTCTGGCAGGGAACATATCGCCCGAGATTGCAGCGCTTCCTCAACAACACCCAGCAGGCGGCGGGTGATGTGCTGCTGTCGCTGCCTCTCGACGGAGAAGGCCGGGCACAGAGCAGCGGAAAGCAGGCAAATGTCCTCACGGTGACCTTTCCTGACCGTCCGGCCGATGCGATGGAAGCGATTTACGTGATAGCGCACGAAGCGGTGGGGACTCTCGCGAGCGTCGCGGTGATCGACAACATCACTCCCGAGCAGCGGCGCACCGGGCTCGGGGATCGCTACACGAGCATCGCCGCGGTTCGCGCCGGCGCGTTCCTGCTGCAACGCACCGCTCCGGACGCTCTCGATGGTTACATGCGCTATTACCTGCGTTCAGTGAATCGTCCGGTGGGCGCGAACGTGACGACGAGTTTCAACGCGGCCTTCTCGCTCCCCGACACCATCCGCGACGCGCTCAACCGCCAGCTGGACGTGGTACTCGGAGGCATCTAGGCGGATATACTTCTGCCATGGCTGACCCTGGAAGTCCGCTCCCTGCAACCGTTCCACAAAAGGCCCTGCTCGACAGGCAGGCGCTCGAGCGCGTGCTGGCCCGAGCCGCGGAGCTCCAGGGAGCGGGCGCGATGCCGGATCCGAATGAGCTTCTGAGCGAAAGTCAGCTCCGCGAGATCGGAGCGGAGGTCGGACTCACCGCGGCAACGATCAATCAGGCACTGGCCGAAGAGCGAACGAGAGTTGCCGTTCCGGAGGAGAGCGGACTCGTCGCGCAGATTGCCGGAGGCCGTCTCGCCTCCGCGACCAGGACCGTGCCTGGCGCGCAGGCACAGGTAATGGCGACTCTCGACAGCTGGATGCAGCGAGAGGAATGTCTTCAGGTCGAGCGCCGCTTCGCCGACCGCATCACCTGGGAGCCGCAGCGCGGGGTGTTCGGAAAGCTGAAGCGGGCGGTCAACATCAGCGGACGCGGCTATCATCTCGTCGACGCGCAACACGTTTCGGCGACCGTGCTTCCTGTCGATGCAAACCGCGTCGTGGTCCGCCTCGATGCCGACCTCACAGCGAGCCGGAGCCGCAGACTCGGCGGCGGCAGCGCGATGGCCGCGGCGGGAACGTTGGGCAGCGCCGTGCTCGGATTCGGGCTGATCGTCGCTCACCTGCCGCTGATCCTCGCCGCCGGAATTGCGGTGATTCCGTTCGTGGGAGGCGCGATGGGCGGGTACGCGATCGCCCGCGGCCAGCGCAAAGTCCTCGCCGGCGTCCAGCTCGGCCTCGAGCAGATACTCGACCGCCTGGAGCACGGCGACTTCCCGAGACAGGGGGGATTTTTCTCGGCGCTCGCTCCTCAGCCGCGCCTTCCCGCCAGATAGATCGTGCGTCGACGCCCCCACATACCGCACAAATGAAAACGATCCGCAAGGTCGGCGTGGTGGGAGGAGGACTGATGGGCAGCGGCATCGCCCAGGTTTCCGCGGCGGCGGGCTTTCCCACCGTCGTGCGCGAAGTCTCCGGAGCACTGTGCGACAAGTCCCGCCAGTCGATCGAAAAGGTTCTGGCGAAAGGCATCGAGCGTGGCAAAGTCACCGATGCCCAGCGGACTTCCACGCTCGCAAACCTGCGATTCGTCACGGCGGTCGCGGAGCTCGCCGATGCAGATCTCATCATCGAGGCGGTCGTCGAGGACCTCGAGGTCAAGAACGCTCTCTGGGCGGAGCTGAACGGAATCGCCGGCCCTGACACGATCTTCGCCTCCAACACCTCGAGCCTCACCATCATCGCGATGGCAACCGCCAGCGGGCGGGGGGATCGCATGCTCGGACTTCACTTCTTCAACCCGGTTCCCCTCATGAAGCTGGTGGAGGTCGTGCGCACGATCACCACCAGCGAGGAAACCGAAGTCCGGGTGCTGGAGTTCGTGCGCGCCCTGGGGAAGGAGCCGATTCGCGCGAAGGACAGCTCCGGCTTCGTCGTGAATCTCCTCCTCATTCCCTACATGCTCGACGCCATCAATGCGCTCGAGGCCAACGTCGCTTCGGTGGAAGACATCGATAAGGGCATGCAGCTCGGAGCCGGTCATCCGATGGGACCCTTCACACTTCTGGATTTCGTCGGACTCGACACCGCGTACAAGATCGCCGAGATCATGTTCACGGAGTTCCGCGAGAAGCGCTACGCTCCACCGCCGCTGCTCAAGCGGATGGTGATGGCGGGAATGCTCGGGAAGAAATCGGGCAAGGGGTTCTACGACTACTCCACCGACCCCCCGACCGTGAGCGCGCTCGGACTGTGAGGCCTCCGGGCTTTCGGGGAATTTTTCGCGACGATGAGCTTGCGCGCGCGGTTTACTCGGAGGCCGCCGGGATAGGCCGGAGGATTCCTTCGGCGGTCGCGGTCCCGGTCGATGCGGACGACGTGGTCGCCCTGGTAGTGTGGGCTGCGGCAACCGGGACGGCGCTGACTCCCCGCGGGTCCGGAAGCAGCATGGCGGGCGGCGCGATCGGCAGCGGCGTGATCGTCGACCTGTCGCAGATCAGGCACTTGAGCAGAATCGACGACAAGGCCCGGACGGTGTGGGTCGACCCAGGCGTAATCTGGTCGACGCTCGATGTAGCCGCGCGGCGAAAAGGCTTGCGACTCCCGGTTGATCCATCCAGCGGGAGCTTCTGCACTCTGGGCGGAATGGTCGCAACGAATGCGTCGGGACCCCGGAGCCTCCGTCATGGACCCACGCGGGCATGGGTCAACGCGCTCGACTGCGTGTTCAGCAACGGTGATCGCGCGATCATCACTCGCGGAGAGGCTCCGCCGACCCACGTCGAAGCGGTCAAGCGTCTGATGAAGGACGCGCACGCCGGAATCATAGCCAGCGACAGGAAGAAACCAGTGCGCCACGAGGGCGTGCGAAAGGAATCATCGGGATACGCGATCCACGAGTACGCTGACAAGGCCGACATCCTGGACCTGATCGTGGGGAGCGAGGGGACCCTGGCGATCGTCGTAGCGATTCAGTTCCGGCTCACGCCGGCGGCGGGGGCGACGGGCAGTGTCCTCGGATCTTTTCCGTCGCTCCAGTCAGCCGCGAGCGCTGCGACGAAGGCCGCGGAAACCGGCGCCAGCGCGTGCGAGATGCTGGACAGAACTTTCCTGGATTTTTCCGCCGTCGGCGGAAAAACCAGCGAAGAATTTCGCGCGCGGGTCGAGGGCGCCGAAGCGATTCTGCTCGCCGAGGTGGAGGCGGAGACCCCCGATGCGGCGGAGGCGGGAGCCAGGCGTGTGGCCGCGGCTTTTTCCGCCGACGGTGCGACGGCGTGCGACATCGCTCTTACACCCGAGTCGGAGCACGAGCTGTGGGAGCTTCGGCACGCCGCGAGCCCGATTCTCGCCGCCCTGGAGACGGCGACGTCGATGCAGTTCATCGAGGACGGCGCGGTGCCGCCCAGGAATCTCCCCGCATACGTGGAGGGCGTGCGCGCCGCGCTCACCGCCCGCAATCTGAGCGGAGTGATCTTCGGCCACGCCGGCGACGCTCATGTCCACGTCAATCCGCTCGTCGATGTCATGGACAGCGACTGGCGCTCTCAGGCCTCGGGTTTACTCGAGGAGATCGTCGCGCTGACCGCCCGGCTCGGCGGCACTCTCTGCGGCGAGCACGGCGACGGATCGCTCCGCGCTCCCCTCCTCGGCCGCGTCTGGCCAGCCGAGGCCATCAAGGCGTTCGCGATGGTGAAGAAGGCTTTCGATCCAGCCAACATTTTCAATCCGGGTGTGAAGGTTCCTCTGCCCGGACAGACTCCCTTCGGCGACATCAAGTACGATCCGCAGCTGACGCCGCTGCCGGATGAAGCCCGCGCCGCTCTCGATCACCTGACGAAGTCGCGTGATTACGGAGCCTTTCGATTATCGCTGGTCGGCGGTTCCTCTTCTTCTTAGGTTTCTGCGCCCAAACCAGGAGCGCCCGTTTTGTTTTACACCGAGCCCCGCATCACTCTCCTCGCGCGTCCGAGCTTCGCCGAGCCCGAGCACCTCAAAGTCGAATGGCTGGGTGAGAGCACTGACGGCGAGAAGCTCGCCGAGTTTGCGGGACGCCTCTGCTACATGAGTCAGCGGAATCCGGCGAAGCGGGCGACTCGGGATTACCTCGAGAACATCAAGAAGCAGGGCCACGGCTCGGTTCTCGAGCACGCGAACTATTCCCTGCTGCTGGAAGGAGTCAGCCGCTCGCTGACCCACGAGCTGGTTCGTCACCGGGCCGGCTTCGCCTATAGCCAGCTCTGTCAGAGGTACGTGGACGAGTCGGAGGCGAACTTCGTGGTTCCGCCGGCGATCATCGGCGATGAAACGCTCGAGGGACAGTGGCGCGCCCAGATCGAAGAGGCTCAGCGCAGCTACGTCCGGCTCGTCGAGCAGCTGATGGAGCGATACGGGTGGGTCGCGGACAAGGTCCATCGGCGGAAGATGTCTCGCGAGGCGGCGAGGGGAGTTTTGCCGAATTCCACCGAGACCAAGATCGTGGTGACCGGGAACGCGAGGGCGTGGCGGACGATGCTGGAGCTTCGCTCGAGCGAAGGCGCCGAGCTGGAGATCCGGCGTTGCGCGGTGGCGATTCTCCAGCTGCTCTCGAGGGAGGCGCCGGCTTTTTTCTCGGACTTCGAGATCTATTCCGCCGAGGACCGCCGCGAGGCGGCGAGGATCAGGTACCACAAAGTCTGACCGGAATCGCTCGCGGTGACCGCTACCTGCCCACGACTCGGGACGTTTCTACTCGTGACTGAGGGAGCGACCACCCACCATCCCCAAAAATCCTGCCCACGAGGAGTACGGTCCCAATAGTCCGCGGCGGGCAGCAGACAGCGATGAGCGGGCAACGGATAGCATAGCAGTTCTCGGTTTTGAGCTCTCAGTTTTTCAGAAATCCGACCCGCGAAAAAAAAAGGAAAAAAG
>DASTTD010000417.1:0-3899 GCA_035760325.1 Gemmatimonadaceae bacterium | reverse complement strand
CGCCGCTCTCGTCCACCGCGCCATCGGCGATCAGCTCACCTGCATCTTCGTCGACACCGGTTTGCTCCGACTTCACGAGCGGGAACAGGTGGAGCGCACATTCGGCGCGCACATGGGTCTCGAGCTGATAACGGTGGACGCGGAAGAAAGATTCCTCTCCGCGCTGGCCGGAGTGGAGGATCCGGAGAAGAAGCGGCACGCCATCGGCCATGCTTTCATCGACGTGTTCGAGGAAGCGACAGCGAACGCGGGCAGCAACGCCGAATTTCTGGTGCAGGGAACGCTCTACCCCGACGTGATCGAGTCGGCGTCGCCTCGTGGCGGGCCGTCGGTCACCATCAAGACTCACCACAACGTCGGTGGGCTGAAGCCGGGGATGAAGTTCAAGCTGATCGAGCCGCTCCGGGAGCTGTTCAAGGACGAAGTTCGAAACGTCGGCCGCGAGCTTGGGCTACCCGAGGAGATGATCGCGCGTCACCCGTTTCCGGGACCGGGGCTCGCCATCCGCGTGCTCAGTGACGTTACCAAACAGAAGCTCGACCTGCTTCGCGCCGCGGACGCGATTTACCTCGAGGAGATCCGCGAAGCGAGGCTGTACGACGAGATATGGCAGGCGTTCGCGGTGCTGCTGCCCGTTCGGAGCGTGGGCGTCATGGGCGACGAGAGGACATACGACTACGTGCTCGGGCTCCGGGCGGTGACGAGCACCGACGGGATGACGGCGGATTGGTACCCGTTTCCGCACGATGTGCTCTCACGGATCTCGAATCGGATCATCAATCAGGTCGCGGGGATCAACCGCGTGGTATATGATGTCAGCTCGAAGCCGCCGGCTACTATCGAATGGGAATGAGGGTGGACGTTATTGCGGACTGCGGACCAACTACCATTGCGGACTGCGGACCTACTGCGGACTAAAGACCAGGTGCTATTGCGGACTGCTGACTAATTGCGGGCTACGGACTAACTGCGGACTACGGACAGCCGCAGCGTTTGCGCGCTAGAGGCTTTTTTCCTGCAGCAGCTGCATGAACTCCTTCGGCTGCTTGATGCTTAGCAATCTCTCCGGAACATCAGGCTCCTTCGAGAACTGAGCGATCTTGCCGAGCACGGGCAGATACTGGTTCGACACCTCGAGCGGCGGCGCGACGATCAGGAAGAAGAAGTAGACCGGCTTTTCGTCGATTGCCTTGAAGTCCAGTCCGGCCGGCTTGCGCCCGAAGGCGACGCGCAGTTTGCTCACCACGAGGGAGCGGCAGTGGGGAATGGCGATCCCTCGGCCAATGCCGGTGGACCCAAGGTTTTCGCGGCGCTTCAACATCTTGAACAACATCCCTTCCGACTTGTCGTCGAGGCCGAGGAGCTCGATCAGCTCCTTGAGGATTTCGTCCTTGGTCGTCCCTTTAAGGTCGAGTTTGATTGCGTCTTCAGAGAAGAATTCCCGTAGTTCCATCAAGCCCGCCTAAGTGAACATGCAGCGCCTTGTCGCGAAGGGTTCAACTTACCGGGGGCCGGGCAGAGTGTCAAACCACGATGTTGCAAGCACTTGGAGTCTCCCTTAGCTTCAAAATGAGATGCGTTTCCCCTTCACTGTTCGCGACGACGTCCCGCTTTATCTGGCTCCGATGGCGGGGGTGTCGGAGTCTCCGTTCCGGAGGCTCTGCCGCCGCTTTGGCGCGGACGTCGTCGTCACTGAATTCCTGTCAGCGGAAGGGATTCGGCGTGAGAACCCGGCGACGATCGACAAGCTTCGCTTCGGTCCCGACGAGCGGCCGATCGGCGTCCAGATCTTTGGCGCTGATCCGCCGGCGATGGGTGAGGCCGCGCGATTGGTGACCGATGTGTTCCAGCCCGAGTTCATCGACATCAACTTCGGCTGTCCGGTGAAAAAAGTCGTAAAGCGGAACGGTGGGTCGGGCTGCCTCAAGGATCTCTCGCTCGTCCAGTCCGTGATCCGCTCGGTTGCGGCGAGCACTCATCTGCCCGTTACGGTGAAAATCCGGAGCGGATGGAGTGAGCAGACCAGGGATCCCGTTGCCATCGGGCTCCGTTGCCAGGATGCGGGGGCGAGGGCGCTGGCGCTGCACCCGCGGACCCGAACGCAGATGTACACCGGCGCCGCCAGGTGGGAGGAGATCGCGGCCGTGGTGCAGGCTTTGGAGATCCCGGTCATCGGGAACGGCGACATCAAGACCGCCGAGGACGCGGTGCGGCTACAGCGTGAGACGGGGTGCGCTGCCGTGATGATCGCCCGCGGGTCGTTCGGGCAGCCGTGGATCTTTGACCAGACCCGTGCTCTGCTGGAAGGGAAGCCCAAGCCCGCGGCGCCGTCGGTCGAGCGGCGGTTCGAGATCGCGCTGGAGCATGCGCGGATGGTTCAGTCCTACGACCTCGATCCGCGAGGCGCCGCGATCGAGTTCCGGAAGCACCTCGGCTGGTACGTGAAGGGGGTGCACGGGTCCGCAGATCTGAGGCGCCGGCTCCACGCGGTGGAGAGTCTTTCCGAGGTCGAGGGCGTGTTCGCGGACTACCTTGCCTCGCCGTTTTACCGTGAGGCAGACGCCGACGAAGCAGCTCCAGCGGCTGCTTGAGCCGGTTCGCCTAAAGCTCACCGCGCCCATCACTTAGGCTATCGCGTTAAAGTATCACGGGAGCCCGGATCTCATTGACTTCAGGGGCTGAATCCGGTATACTTGTTAATTAGGGGGCGACTGGCTTCGACGGGGTTAGTGAAGCTGTGGCCGCGTGCCCAGGTACTCAGGTCCTGGTAAAACCTCTGGGATATTTTTTAACTGCGAATAACAACCTCGCACTGGCTGCGTAACTCTTAGGAGTTGCTGCACCTGCCCATAGAGAAGCCCTCCCGAGGCGGCTTTACGGGTATCGAAAATTCGGGATAGTCGGTAGTCGCGTCTTCCGGCAGCCGGCGAAAATTTAGAAGGCTTGTCCAGAAGTGGGCTTTCCATTGGCCAGCGGCTGGAGACCTCAATCAATGGAATACGCACGTAGACGCTGTGGTCGATCTTGTCTCGGACCGGGGTTCGAATCCCCGCGCCTCCACTCCCGAGTTGAGTACTAAGCCTGTCTGACGGCGCCCCATCGGGCGCCGTTTTGACGTGTAAGACTGGCACCTGCTCCGGCCTTCCTTGCGAGGGCGTAGGCCTGGAGCGCGCGGAACCTATGCTTGCCGCGTTGGCGTGCGTGGCGGTATTTATGCAGCCACGAAAGGAACATCTCACACGGAGGTCCCATGCACGAGACTCGTTCGACCAGAAATGCAGCAGCTGTCGCCGTTACCGTGTTGATCGCGCTCACCGCGTGTCCCGCTTTTTCGACGGCGCCGACGCACGATGTGGTGGTCCAGACGGCTCAGACGCTCTACCAGATCCCGCCGGGCACGTCGAACCTCACTATCGAAGCCACCGTAACGAATGCCATGGATCGCACCCTGCTCCTGGACGGCATAGGAAGGGATTTTTTCGGGCTCGAGAAGCGCGTAGGGGATTCCTGGCGCTGGGCCTATTCGCCGGTTCATATCCTTCCTTTAGTGCCCAACATTGAGCTCCCACCAGGCGGATCACGCAAGCTTACGTTCGGACTGTATGTCGGCGGAGCGCCAAACACCTACCCGCAATTCGAGTACGAGATTCCAGGTACGTACCGCGCTGTGTTCGGCTTTGGCGTACAAAACGCGGGCGGGTTCAAGGTTTACTCGAACGAATTCGAGCTACGGGCCTCAGAATAAGCTGGGTCTACACTGCTGACCGAGAAGAAAAAGAGACCCGCGCGTTGGCACGGGTCTCTTCTCAAGACAATGTTGCTGCCTGGTGTTAGTGGAGCGTTATCGCGATTCCCAGCTGGCCAACGTTCGCGTCCGTGACATCGTTCCGCATGCCGTA
>DASTTD010000416.1:0-2450 GCA_035760325.1 Gemmatimonadaceae bacterium | reverse complement strand
CTGCTCATCCCCGGGCGGCTCGGGCCAGTGAGGCGCGCGTGGATGAGACTCGGAGAGGGCATCGGGCGAATCACCACGCCTGTCATTCTGGCGATCGTTTATTACGCTGTCGTAACGCCGGTGGCGCTCGTACGCAGGGCGCCTGCGTTACTCCGCCACAGCCGCGGGGAATCCGGCTGGCATCAGCGTCCGCCACTTCCCCCTCCTGCCCGCCTGGAGCGTCAATTCTAGTGGATGTAACACCATGTTATCGCTGATCCGGGAGCTCTGGGCCTTCATGCGGGAGCGGAAAAAGCTCTGGCTTGCTCCGATCATCATCGTGATGCTGCTGATCAGCGGACTGCTTTTCCTGGCACAGGGCACGGCCCTGGCACCATTCATCTACTCGATCTTTTAGTCGCGTCGACCGCGTCGAGGCGCAGGTCGCGCAATCCCGCCCGACCTAGCGTGACAACTCCAGAGCTCTGAGCAATTCAGGCAGTTGGGGGTAGCCCGGGGAGATTCGGGAGAGACGAAGGGCTGTTTCCCGCGCAGCCGCGACATCGCGCGCCATGCCATAGGCCAGGGAAAGCTGGTACAGTGCTTCGGGCTGCGCAGGCTCGAGTGCAAGGGATCTCTCGAAGTATGAAATCGCCTGTGGAAGCTGTCGCCGTTGCCCCGCGCGCGTGCCAAGAAGGTTCAGAGCGGCGGGCGTCGGGCGGATGGACACCGCACGTCTCAGAGCAATCTCGGCTTCGTCACTCTTCCCCGCACGGCCGAGCGCGCGCGCAGCGAGAAGCCACGGCTCACTGCTGAAAGGCGCGTCGCGGGCGAGTCCGGCGTACTCCGTCGCCGCGGAGTCGAATCGCATTCGGCGCTCGTAGTCGGCAGCCAGACGGAGCTTCGCGAACTCCCACCTCGCTCCCGCCGAAACGGCGAATGCCAGGCTGTCGAGGAGGCTGCCAGGAACGTATTCACCCCGATAGTCGACCTGTTCGGAGACCGGCACGAAAGGCCAGCGCGACCTCAAGGTCCGTACAGCATGGTGAGCGATCCGCTCGTCGAACGTAGTCAGCTCCGTTCGACGCGCGTATTCGTCCCACGACCGAAGGCGAGTCGTGTCGACCTCCGTCCGGAAGACTCCGCTGCGGAGCAGGGACTCGTAGAATACCCGTCCGACGAGAGCCTGTCCGGCTCTCGTCGGGTGAACGTGCTCAAGAAATATGTTCGATCCGGGAATACCACCAGGCGATGCCGCGGCGAAAGTCTCGGCGATGCGAACATAGGTGGCACCGGTGCGGGCGCTTACGCGTTGAATGGCGCGATTGAATTCGCTCGGCGCGCGAAATCTCACGACGTCCAGATCGTTCGCGAGAGTGAACAGGCTGTCCGCACGGGCGCTGTCGCCCGACGCGAAAGCGGCCTGCGCCGCCGCGAAGGCGCTCTCGGCGGAACCCGGCCCCGCATTGGCCGCGGCCGCGAACGGCGGCTGATCCCGCAGATTGCTGGCGAGGCTACCCACGAAAACGGCAATACCTTTTTCCAGAAGCACCCTGCAAATCGATTCCAGGTTGCTCTCGAACTGGCGCGCGCCGGCCTGGTATTGACCGCCCGCCAGGGGAATCTGCCGGTCGCGGGCAAGGACCTCCATGAGGCTTGCCGCCTCCACGTCACCGTCCGGTCGGTCCCCACGCGATGTCACCCGCGCGATACCGTTTCGCAGCGCAAGGACTGAGCGCAGACGGAGGAGCCGCAAGTACAGACGAACCGCGGTTACGCCGCCGGGAATTCTGACGCGGGAGGCGGCACCGAGTACGCCGTAGTATTCATTGTGTCCCGCGTAAATGAGTACCGCATCGGGACGCTGTGCCGCCACTTCGTCCGCCATGTCGAGCAGGGCGAAGCTGTTGGTTGCGGCGATGGCGAGATTTATGATCTCCACCGAATCCCGCGGAAGCACGTCCCGGAGTACGTCCCCGAGCAGCCGTGAGAATTCCCCGTTCCGCGGGTAGGGAAATCCCGCCGCGGCGGACTCTCCCATCACGAACACTCGAAAGCCGCGGTCTGGTTTCTCGCGGGCAAAGATCTCACGGGCCGGGGTGGGCGGACGGCTGATACCTGAAAACCACCGCTTGCCGACCAGCCCATTGGCGATCAGATATTCGCCTTTCACCGCCGGCGCGGCAACGAAAAGCTCCAGTCCGTCCCTAGGTTTGGCGAGGCGCAGCGCCAACTCGATACCGCCAAGCAGCAGAACCGGGATGGCGAGTGTGATCGCGAGTAACAGAGCGTAACGCCACTTCGGCAGACTGCGCTCGGCCGCAGGCGGAGAAGCAGCTGCAGGTCCGCTGTTATCGCGAAGACTCACTCAGAGCCTGGAAAATGGGCGTTGATTTGACAACATCCTCGGCCTGGGGTACGTATATACGATCATCCGCCACCTTCCAATGTCGAGTGGCGTACTTCCCACC
>DASTTD010000415.1:0-2183 GCA_035760325.1 Gemmatimonadaceae bacterium | reverse complement strand
CCGCACCTGGCTGGCGGATGTCGGGCAGGCGCTGGTGGTCCTTGGCAGCACCGAAGGCGACCGCTCAGAGCTGATGAGGGACGGCGCCGAGATCCAGCGCCACATCTCGGAGCGGCACGGCTTGCAGCGTTACCGGCTCGGATGGGCGGAGGACGCGCTCAAGCGGGAATATCAGATTCTGCGAGAGATAATCGACGATCTGCTGACGGGCTCACTTGCACCCCGTTCGGCTTCGGGTGTCGGCCGGTCCGTCCTGGGATCTCTGATCGTTCACGCCGAGTCGGTGAGCCTGCGCGCGTTCAGTCAGACTCGGAGCACGACGATGGTTGAGACTGGGTAGGGGAATCTCTTTGCGCTCGAGGCGATTCGTTGCGCGACGGACGCGAGCGGGGGCAGACGGGTAATCAAACCCAGAACTGTTCTATCTTTTCAATCGCCGGCGCCGCGACCCCTTCCCCGCCCGAAAAGACAAACGCCGCAAGCTCCAGGGAGATTGCGGCGATTTCTATGGGGCGGTTTCCCGCCTAATCGTGCCACGCGCGCCGTCATTGGAACTCTACGTCCTACCGAGCGGCGGCGGGCAACTTATCAATTTTCAGAATCAGATGGAGCTGAGGGGGATCGAACCCCTGACCTCTGCAGTGCGATTGCAGCGCTCTCCCAGCTGAGCTACAGCCCCGCGCGAACGCGACGGACTATCCCTACAGCTGGTGGGGCTGACCCGTCGCACCGGATCAAACCAAAAGCCCCGCGAACAACGCGGGGCCGCTCTTCTAATAAACTAGCGGATCCGCGCAAAAAGTCAAGCGCAACGTTCGTGCCTTTACTTCGTAACTCTTTGTCCGGCCGTAACATAGTGCGCCGGCGTACCACCGATGACGATTCGACGGCAGGAACGTAACAAGCGGGCGGCGGATCAGCGCAAAGCGGACCTCGCGGTCAGTTGCAGTTTTGCAGTTTCATCGGCGGACCTGTTCAGTATTCGCAGCCCTACGCCGCGGTGGTCTCCCCTCCGAGCAGCGTGATCACCTCACCCGTGATGTAGCTCGAGTCGACATTCGACGCGAGGAACACGTACGTCGGCGCGATCTCCTCCGGCTGCCCCGCCCGCTTCATCGGCGTATCACCACCGAACTCCGCGACATCCTCGGCAGATTCCGATGCCGCCATGTTCAGCGGCGTCCACACCGGACCGGGCGCGACACAGTTCACGCGGATTCCCTTCTCCACCAGATTCTGCGCAAGTGATTTGGTGAATGCGTGGATCGCCCCCTTGGTCGCCGCGTAATCCAGCAGCTCCTTGTGGCCCTCGAGGCCCGTGATCGAGCCGGTGTTGATGATGCTCGCACCACGCTTCATTCGCGGCAGCGCGAACCTGGTCAGGTAGAAGTAGCCGTAAATGTTCGTCTTGAACGTCTTGTCGAACTGCTCGAGGCTGATCTCGTCGATCGAGCCCTTGTTCTCCTGGAAGGCGGCGTTGTTCACCAGTATGTCGAGCACGCCCAGCTCGTTGACGACGCTGTCGACGCACTCCTTGCAGTACTCCGGATCAGTGACATCACCCGGCAACAGCAAAGCCCGGCGGCCCTCGGCCTCGATCGCGCGCCGCGTCTCGACCGCGTCCACTTCCTCCTCGGGCAGGAACATGATCGCCACGTTCGCTCCTTCCCGCGCGAACAGCACCGCCACCGCCCTCCCGATTCCCGAATCCCCGCCAGTGATGAGCGCAACCTTTCCAGTCAGCTTTCCTGACCCCTTGTAAAGCGGCGCCTTGTACTGCGGCCTCGGCTTCATCCGCGCCTCGAGGCCGGGGTGCTCCTGATGCTGCTTCGGCATCGGAGCTTTCGGACGCGAGCGCTCACGACGCTGCTCGGCTTCACGCTTCTGCCCGTTGGTGCGCGCGCCGCCGCGAACATTCCTTCCGGCTTTTCCCGGTGCTGTTCTGGTTGTCATCTATTCCTCCCCGATTCGCTTTGATCGCTCGCCAACCGGTAAAGGCAAGGCGCGTTCCCACCTCCATGCCAATCGACGGACGCCAAGGGGCCTGAACGGCCGCCGCCGGTATATTACGGCCTCATGTCGATGACCCTTCGCTTCCTCGGGACTTCCGCGTCGCGGCCAACGGTCGAGCGCAACGTTTCGTCGATCGCGCTCATCCGCGAGGGCGAGACACTGATGTTCGA
>DASTTD010000414.1:0-11395 GCA_035760325.1 Gemmatimonadaceae bacterium | reverse complement strand
CCGCACGCTCGAGAGCGCGATCGGAGACGACGGAACCTTTGCCGCGAAATCCAGTGAGACCCGCATCTTCATCCGCCCGCCCTACGAGCTCCGCAGCGTCGATCGTCTCATCACCAACTTTCACCTGCCGCGCTCCACGCTGATCATGCTCGTCGCCGCGTTCGCCGGGTACGACCTGACCATGCGCGCATACCAGGAAGCGATCGCCGAGCGGTACAGACTGTACTCGTACGGCGACGCGATGCTCATTACTGACTGATGCAGTCGAACGCAGCGCGAAATTTCAAATCAGCGTGCATCGCGTTGATCGGCCTCTGGCTGGTCGCCTGTGGAACCGCCATGCTCGATGCCCCCGCCTCGCCCGCGATGGGTGTCAGACTGCGGCAGGATGTCACCCAGTATGAAGTGACGGGCAATTCGGTACCCGAGCTCAGGGCTTCCATACATACGCGCGCCCGGCTTCAACCCGATCGGACGGGATTCGCCGGTTACACCAGGTGGAGTCTGAGCTGGACGTACGCCAGCTCGACCATGGGTCCAAGAGGATGTACTCCGAATGGCGTACAAGTAGAGCTCGAGCTGGCCGTGAGGTATCCGACGTGGGCTGACTCCGCGAGTGCGGATCCATCGGTTCAAAGCGAATGGCAGCGTTACCTGGCCGCCCTCAAGGCCCACGAGGCAAATCACGCAGCGATCGCGTTAAGGGGGGCCAATCGCCTGGCGCGCGAGCTGAGAATGATGATCGCGCCGAGCTGTGGCATGCTGCAGCCGGATGGACAGATGCGGGCTGCTGACATCGTGAGCGCGATCCTTGAGGAGAACAAACGCTACGATGAGGCAACCCGGCATGGAGCCACCGAGGGCGCGACTCTCGCGAGCGGTCCGTAGATTGGGCGTTGTCCCCGCCAGATGACATTTGCCTTCGAGATCGGGAGCACGTCCGGAAGCGCGCGGACCGGGCTTTTCCACACGGGCCATGGGTCGGTTGAGACTCCCGCCTTCATGCCCGTCGGCACGCTCGCGACTGTCAAGGCGCTCGATCCGGACGATCTGACGACGATGGGCGCCTCGATGATCCTGGCAAACGCCTATCATCTCCATCTGCGGCCCGGCGATGATGTCGTGCGCGACATGGGTGGGCTGCACCAGTTCATGCGCTGGGACGGCCCCATTCTCACCGATTCCGGCGGTTTCCAGGTCTTCTCTCTCGCGCAGCTCCGCAGCCTGAACGAGGATGGAGTCGAGTTTCAGAGCCACATCGACGGCTCGAAGCGGTTCTTCACGCCCGAGCTCGTGATGCAGATCCAGCGCAACCTCGGCTCCGACGTGATCATGCAATTCGATCACGTCATCCCGGGCCAGTCCGATGAGAGCTCGGCCCGGGATGCCAGCGAGCGAAGCATCCGCTGGCTGGCACGTTGTCTCGCTGAAGTGATGCGACTGGAGAGCCGGACGCCGGGACTGAGACTCATGCGCGCCGCCGAGCCGGACAAGACGGCGGTGGACATGGGATACATCCCTACCCGCACGGGTGAGCTTGCGGCACAGCCATGGCCACGACGCCAGGCGCTGTTCCCGATCGTTCAGGGCGGCATCCACCCACGGCTGCGCCGTGAGGCGGTTGCCGCGATCACATCGATGCACGACTGGCCTGGGTATGCCATCGGCGGGTTATCCGTCGGGGAGGAGAAACCCGCGATGCACGAGATCCTCGATATAGTCGACGAGGCCCTGCCGCGGACTCACCCCCGGTACCTGATGGGAGTGGGATTTCCGGAGGATCTGATCGAGGGTGTACGCCGGGGAGTCGACCTCTTCGACTGCGTGGCGCCAACGCGCATGGGAAGAAACGGAACCGTTTTCACTCACGAAGGCAGGCTGAACATCAAGCGCGCGGAGTTCCGCACCGATCCGCGGCCGCTCGACAGCGCCTGCGACTGCGGCGCGTGCTCACGCTTCAGCCGCGCATATATCCGCCACCTTTTCATCGCCGACGAGATCCTCGGGCTGCGCCTGCTGTCCATGCACAATGTACATTTCCTGCTCTCGCTCATGCGCTCGGCGCGCGAAGCGATACGTACGGGGACGCTGGAGTCCTGGTCGCGCGAATGGCTCCTGCGGTTCCGTGCGGCTCCCGCGGTCGAAGTCTGAAACCATCCATCGCTCATCGAAATGCCAAACAACCCAATCATCGGCTCCATTTTCATGTACGGGGCGATCTTCGCGATCTTCTACTTCATTCTCATCCGTCCGCAGGCGCAGCAGCGCAAGAAGCACGACGAGATGGTGAGAAATCTCAAGAAGGGCGACGAGATCGTGACGACGGGCGGACTGATCGGCGAGGTGCTGTTCATCAAGGAGATGGGCGGTGAAGGAAAAGTGGCGGGCCTCGAGGATCGCGTCACTATCAAGTCGGGCGACACGCGGGTAATCATCGAGCGGGGGCGGATTGCACGGATCAACAGACCGACCACCGCGTCCAGCACCGCTGCCGGGTGAGCATCCTGGACATCCGGGTGCTTGGCGACCCGGTACTTCGCAAGCCGTCGGCGCGCGTTCCCGAGGTGAACGACGAGCTGCGCAGTCTCATCGCCGACATGTTCGAGACGATGTACGCCGCTGAAGGGATCGGCCTGGCGGCGCCGCAGGTGGGACGGCCGGAACGAATCGCGGTCGTCGATGTGGAGGGACGAAAATTCGCGCTGATCAATCCCGAGATCGTTACGGCCGGCACGCTGACCGACAAGGCGGAAGAGGGCTGTCTCTCCATTCCCGACATTTACGGCGACATTGAGCGCCCGATCGAGGTGACCATTCGCTTCATCGACGAAAACGGCGAACAACGCGAGGAAACCGGCTCCGCTCTTGTCGGGCGCGCCTTCCAGCACGAGATCGATCACCTCGATGGCAAGCTGTTCATCGACTACCTGAGCCCGCTCAAGCGGCGGTCCGCGCTCGCCAGGTGGGAGAAGGCGAAGGCGGAGTACCCGGGCTACATCCGTAAGGTGCGCACGGAGCCGCCCGGCGCGCACAACCGGGAAACCGCCGAGGAGATGTAGTGCGCATACTGTTCTGGGGTACGCCTGACTTCGCTGCTCCGCCGCTGCGGGCGCTGATCGGGGAAGGCTTCGAGGTAGTGGGTGTCGTCACGCAGCCTGACAAGCCGCAGGGCCGGTCGCGCGAGATAATCCCGTCCGCCGTGAAGCAGATCGCGCTCGAGGACGATCTGCCGCTCTTTCAGCCGAAGAATGCGCGCGATCCCGAGCTGCTCGAGATGCTGAACGTGATCAAGCCGGACATCTCGATCGTGGTCGCGTACGGGCACATCCTGCCGAAGAAAATCATCGATCTGCCGTCGAAGGGCACGCTCAACATTCACGCCTCGCTGCTGCCCGCCTTACGGGGAGCGGCGCCGATCCAGGCGGCCATCCGGCAGGGTCTTCACAAGACCGGCATCACCATCATGCGGATCGTGCCCGCGCTCGACGCCGGCCCGATACTGGTTCAGGCGGAGACCGAGGTCTACGATGACGAGACCTACGGCGAGCTCCAGACGCGGCTCTCCGAGCTCGGCGCGCTGACGCTGCTCGAGGCATTGGCGCTGATATCGGTCGGACGAGCGGACGAGACCCCGCAGGATGACTCGCGCGCCACCTACGCGCCCAAGATCAACCGCGAGGTCGCCCGCATCGACTGGAGGCGGAGCGCCATCGAGATAGCCCGCCTGATCCGCGCCTTCGATCCAAAACCCGGTGCATTCACGAGCTCGCAGAAGGGCGACATCAAGGTGTTCGGGCCGCGCCTGATGGATGGCATCAAGGGAAAGCCGGGCGAGGTGATCAAGGTCACCGGTGAGCTCGTCGTCGCCTGCGGCGCCGATGCCGTGCGCATTGGAGAGGTGCAGCCGACCGGAAAGAAGCGGATGGCCGCGCACGACTGGGCGCGCGGGCGCGGCGCGAAGGTCGGCGACCGGTTTGGAGCGTGACCGCGGAGATTCCGCTAATCCACGCGGTAACCAACGACGAGATCATGCTGCGACCCGGCTTTCTCAGGAAAGCGCGGGGTGTGATGCAGGTGCTGGGTGACAAGGGGGCAATCCACGTGCGCTCCCATCTGCTCGATTCGCCGACGCTCTTCGGAATTACGCTCGATCTGCTGCTGCTGTACGCCGAGACCAAATGCTGGTGCATCGTGAATGACCGGGTAGACATTGCGCTCGCGGCGGGGGCCCACGGCGTTCAGCTGACGGCCAAATCGCTGACTCTCACCGACGTCCACCGGATCGCGCCCGCGCTGCGCATCGGCGCGAGCGTGCACTCTCCGGAGGAAGGCGTGGAAGCGGAGAAGGGCGGCGCCGAGTGGTGTGTGGCGGGACACGTCTTCGAGACCCCGAGCCATCCCGGAACACCGCGCCGGGAGAGCACCTTCATCAACGATCTGGTGGCCCAGGTCACGATCCCGGTAATCGCCATCGGCGGGGTCCGACCTGAGCACGTGAAAATGCTCGTCCACAAGGGGGCTCACGGAGTCGCCGCCATAAGGGGAATCTGGGAAGACGAGAATTCCGAACTCGCTGCCAGCCGCTATCTTTCACAGATATGACGGGCACTGCGGTAGCGGAGCAGAAAGTCGCTCTCACGATCAACGGGGCGCGGCGCGAGATTCCCGAAACGTGGAGTCTGGCTGACCTCCTGGTGTCGCTGGAGCTTGACCCGCGGCTGGTCGTAGTCGAGCACAACGGCGCAATCCTGCGCGATCGCGACTCCTTCCCCGGAGTTCGGCTGGCGCGCAACGACATCCTCGAGCTCGTTCACTTCGTCGGTGGCGGGTGAGGCGATGGCGCACGCAGATCTGTTGTCGCACGAGAGCGCGACTCACACCGACCCGCAGCCGTTCGTGATCGCGGGGCGCGAGTTCCGCTCGCGCCTGATGGTTGGCACGGGAAAGTACGAGTCCAACGCGCGGATGATCGAGGCGATCGAGGCATCGGGGGCGGAGGTCGTCACCGTTGCCGTCCGCCGGGTGGATCTCGATCGCGGCAAGGACGAGGGAATGCTGCACCACCTCGACCCGGAGCATTACTTCCTGCTCGCAAACACCGCCGGCTGTTATACCGCCACCGAGGCAATCCGCTACGCGCGACTTGCCAGAGCGGCCGGCTTCAATGAGTGGGTGAAGCTCGAGGTAATCGGGGACCAGCAGACGCTGCTGCCTGATACCGCCGGACTTCTCGACGCCACCAAAACCCTCGCCGAGGAAGGGTTCAAGGTGATGGCGTACACCAATGACGACCTGATCACCGCGCTCAGGCTCGAGGAGGCCGGTGCGGTAGCGGTGATGCCGCTGGCGTCGCCGATCGGCTCAGGGCTGGGAATGCTCAACCCGTACGCGATCCGGACGATCAAACAGCGGCTGACCGTTCCCGTCATCGTCGATGCCGGAGTCGGAACAGCGTCGGATGCGTGCATCGTGATGGAGCAGGGTGTCGACGGAATCCTGATGAACACGGGAATCGCGGCCGCGTCCGATCCGGTGCGAATGGCGACGGCGATGAGGCACGCCGTGGAAGCCGGACGGCTCGCTTTTCTCGCCGGCAGAATGCCCCGGCGCGAAGTTGCCGTTCCCTCCTCGCCTCTCGCGGGAATGCTCGACAGGTGAGCGCGAACGCGGCGAGCGTCCTGACCGCCGGCGGAGTCACCGCCGCGCGCGCGATTGCCGCGGAGATCTGCGGGGATCTGAGGCGCGGGGAGTTCCTCGATCAGTCGTTCGATCGCCGGATAGCGCCGCTCGACGCGCGGGACCGCCGCTGGACGCGGGAGCTCGTGTACGGGATGCTGCGTCATCGCGGCTGGATCGACACGATTCTCTCGGATCGCGTTCGCGGCGGACTTCAGCGCCTCGATGCCGATGTCGTCGATCTGCTGCGCCTCGGGGTTTATCAGCTGACGAACATGGGAAGCGTGCCCGCCTATGCGGCGATCGCCCAGACCGTCGAGCTCGCCAAGCGGCGGCACGGAATCGGTGCCAGCAAGCTCGTAAACGCGGTGCTGCGCCGCACCGATCGGGAGCGCGACGAGCTGAACGTCCGGCAGCCGGCAGACGGGAGTGAGGCGCTCGCGCTCGAGTACTCGCATCCACAATGGCTCGTCGCGCGCTGGATGGAGCGCTGGGGCGCGGAAGAGACGGCGCGGCTTCTTACGCTCAACAACTCAGAGGCGCCGCTCATCATCCGGCCGTACGGAGTAGTGCGGGAGCAGCTCGAGGCAATGCTCGAGAGCGCCGGCGTTCATGTGGCGGATGCGCCGTATGTGCGCGAGAGCATCACGATTTCGGGCGGAATCACACTTACCGAGCTCGGAGCCTTCAAGAAAGGCCTGTTCTTCGTGCAGGATCCGGCTGCCACCCTCGTTACGCAGTACGCGTCGATCGAGCCCGACTCTCTCCTCGCCGATCTGTGCGCCGCGCCCGGCGGAAAAGCTCTCGAGCTGTCACGCACGGCCAGCGCTGTTTTCGCGAGCGACAAGTCCTTCACGAGACTGCAGCGATTGCTCGCGAATCAGCGCCGGCTCGAGACGCCGAATCTGCATCCGTTCGTCGGAGACGCGCGCGCCGCGGCGGTACGGCCACTCGACGCGGTCCTGATCGACGTACCCTGCACCGGGACCGGGACGTTCCGCCGCCATCCCGATGCGCGCTGGCGGCTAAAGGTATCGGACATCGCCGTCATGGCCTCGGTCCAGAAGTCGATACTCAGGGCGGCGGCAAAGGCCGTACGCCCCGGCGGTCTCCTCATCTACAGTACCTGCTCACTCGAGCCGGAGGAGAACGACGAGCAGGTGGATGCGTTCCTGGCCGGGAATGCCGGCTGGAAGCTCGAGCCGCCCGCCGGCGACGCGGTGCCGAAGGAAGTCATCGACGACGGAAAGCTTCGCGTGCTTCCACACCGCCATGGAACCGACGGCGCGTTCGCCGCGCGATTGCGCAGAGTCGCCTAGTGGGTCTCAACCTGCGCGCGCTCCCACGGCGCGCGTTCCCATATCTGATCGTTGCCGTGGGCGGATTTCTACTCGCCTATGTCGGGATTTTCCTGTTCGCGTTTCCGGCTGAAGTTCTGCCCGACGAGGGAATTCTTCCGAACGTGGTGGGGAAAACGTACGCGGAAGCAGCCGGCATCCTCGACAAGGCCGGTTTCGTCGCGCAACAGGGCGAGTCACGCATCCACCGAACGGTTCCGGCCGACGTCGTCATCCAGGAAGACCCGCCCGCCGGCAGCAGGCAGAAGCGCGGGATAACGGTCGTGCTTGCCGTCAGCGCCGGACAGCGCAGCGCCGAAGTTCCCGTCACGACGAACATGACGCAGCAACAGGCGCGAATCGCCATCGAGAACACGGGCCTCGCGATGGGCACCGCCACCGAGCAGGTAAGCGATCACCCGCGCGGTCTCGTAATTCAGAGCGATCCGCCGGCCGGCACCAGGATGGAGCTGCCGGGCACGGTCAACATCGTGATCAGCAAGGGTCCGGCGACCGTGATCATGCCCGATCTCTATGGCCGCACACTCGGCGAAGCACTGTCGATGATCGAGCAGCTTGGCCTCCGCGTGGCGGGACGCTCACGCGACACCAGCTCGATTCAGCCGGAGAACACCGTTATCAGGCAGCTCCCCGCGCCGGGCAACACCATCCGTGCCGGTGGGCCCGTGAGTCTCACGGTCTCTCACTTTCCGCCTCCGCCGCAACTGCGACTGGAGCCGGAACCCCTGCCACCGATACCCACCCCCGTACCATGAGCGTCCGCATCGCACCGTCAATCCTGAGCGCCGACCTCGGCAGGCTTTCCGACGAGATCGCGATGTGCGAAGCGGGAGGCGCTGACTGGATCCACATCGACGTGATGGACGGCCGCTTCGTTCCGAACCTGACTTTCGGCGCGAAAGTCATCGAGTCGGTGCGCAAGCTGACGACGCTGCCGCTCGATGTGCACCTGATGGTCGTCGAGCCGGAGAACTACTTCGAGAGCTTCGCCGCCGCCGGCGCCAACGGGATGTCGATCCACACCGAAGTCGCGCCCCATCTCCAGCGGCAGCTGAATCACATCCGCGAGCTCGGATGCCGCGCCGGCGCAGTGGTCAATCCCGCCACGCCGCTGTCCGCGGTCAGTGAAGTAATCCCCGATCTCGACCTGCTTCTGGTGATGACGGTAAATCCCGGCTTCGGCGGCCAGCAATTCATTCCCGGCTCGATCGGCAAGGTGCAGCGTGCCCGTGAGATGCTCGCCCAGCGCGGGAGCACGGCATTCCTCGAGGTCGACGGGGGTATTGACCGGGATACGATTACCCAGGTCTGGAATGCCGGAGCGGACACCTTCGTCGCGGGCAACGCAATCTTCAGCGCCAGGAATCCCCGCTCCGAGATCGGCGAGCTCCGCGCGCGCTGCACGGCTCAGACATGACGCGTAGAAAACAGGTTCTCGTCGTCGTCGTCGTGGGCATCACTGCCGCGATCGCCTGGAGCGGGGCGACCTATTTGCGGCGCGCGATGGTTCCCGTCGCACTCGGCAGCGAAGCGCCGAATTTCACCGCGGTGACCGTGGATTCGGCTCCACGCCTGAAAAGTCTCGCCGATTATCGGGGTCAGGTCGTAATGGTGAACGTCTGGGCGACCTGGTGCCTTCCCTGTCGCGTCGAGATGCCGAGCATCGAGGCGTTGCACCGGGACTACGCGCCGAAGGGATTCAAGGTGCTGGCCGTGAGCGTCGACGATCCCGGACACGCCGAGACGATCAGGGCATTCGTCGAGCAGTACGGGCTAACGTTCGACATTCTGCATGATCCCGACAAGAAGATCGTCGAGCAGTACGACATTCTCGGCTACCCGGAAACCTTCATCATCGGGCGCGATGGCCTGATCAGGAAGAAGCTGTTATCGGCAACGGACTGGAATTCGCCCGAGCACCGCGCGCTGGTCGAGCGGCTTCTCGCCGAGCCGGCCGGGTAGGCGAAGCGAGTGACGGTGGTACTGGGTATCGAGACGTCGTGCGATGAGACATCCGCAGCCGTCCTGGATGGCGCGGGCGACGACGTCGCGCAAAGATCGCTCGTAATTCTTTCCCAGGATGTCCACCGCGTTTACGGTGGTGTCGTGCCGGAGATTGCTTCCCGCGCGCATCTCACCAGCATCGTATCGGTCGTGGAGCGGGCGGTCGACGAGGCCGGGACGACCCTCGACGGGATCGAGGCGGTGGCGGTAACCCACGCGCCTGGTCTCGTCGGCGCCCTCCTCGTCGGAATGAGCTTCGGCAAAGCGCTGGCGTTCGCGAGGGGAGTCCCGCTTCTCGGCGTGCATCACATGGAAGGACATCTTTTCGCGGCTGCCCTCGAGCACCGCGATGCGGTTCCGCCATTTACCGCCCTGCTGGTATCGGGAGGCCACACGCTGCTGCTCGATGTCGAGGAGTGGGGCAGGTACCGGTTGCTCGGCGCCACGCGTGACGACGCCGCCGGCGAAGCATTCGACAAGGTCGCGAAGCTGCTGGGTCTTCCCTATCCGGGAGGCCGATACGTGGAAGAGCTCGCGCGGCACGGAGATGCGAAGCGTTTCCAGTTCGGGCGGCCGATGCTTCGCCGCAACGCGCTGCCGACCGACGAGGATTATTATGCGTTCTCCTTCAGCGGATTGAAGACGGCAGTGCTGCACGCGGTGCGTGGGTCGAGCGATCTCGAGGCGGACAAGCCCCATATCGCCCGCGGGTTTCAGGATTCACTGATCGAGACGCTCGTCGAAAAGACCTGGCGCGGAGCGAGCGCGTTCGGGCGCCAGCGCGTCGTCCTTGGCGGTGGCGTCGCGTGCAACCGCACGCTCGCCGCCGCGATGCGAGCGCGAATGGAGCCGGAAGGAGCCACGGTGTTCACTCCGAGTCCCCGGCTCGCTACGGACAACGCCGCGATGATCGCGCGGGCGGGATTGTTCCGGCTGGAACGGGGAGAGCGGTCCGGCCTGGATCTCAGTGCTTACGCAAGCTGCCCTATCCCCGGGCTCGTCACCGCCTAAATTCGGACGCATGCAGACTTATCCCGGTACGGTCGTTTATCCACTGTCGTACGACGTAGGGCCTCTCCAGCTCACCGGATTCGGCTTTGCCGTCCTGATGGCGTTCGTGATCGCACAGATCATCGCGCAGCGGGAGCTGGCGCGCCGCGGTCACGACCCGGAGCCGATCGGCGATCTGATTTTTGCCGCGGTGATCGGGGGACTGCTCGGCGGAAAAGTCTATTACGCGATCCTGATGAAGGATCCGGGCGCGATTCTCAGCCGCGCGGGCTTCGTTTTCTGGGGCGGGCTCATCGGCGGAATTCTCGTGACCTATCTCGTGATCCACTACAAGAAGTTGAGCTTCACCCGGATCAGTGATGTAGGGGGAATATCGATCGCCGCCGCGTACTCGGTCGGCCGGACTGGCTGCTGGGCAGTCGGTGACGACTACGGCCGTCCATGGACGGGACCGCTTGCCGTCAGCTTTCCGGAGGGCGCTCCACCCTCGACGGTGTCGAGCATGGAGGAGCTGTTCAACACTCCGGCACCGCCGGGCGCGGGGCCGAACGACGTGCTCTCGGTGCACCCAACGCAGCTCTACGAGACAGCGCTCGGGTTCGTGATGTTCATGATTCTCTGGCGGTACAGAGATCACAAGCACGCGGAGGGGTGGCTGTTCGGGTTGTACTGCGTGCTCGCGGGCGTCGAGCGGTTCCTGATCGAGTTCGTCCGCGCGAAAGACGATCGGTTTTTCGGCGGTCTCACCGTGGCGCAGGTCATCGCGCTGCTGTTCGCGGTTGGAGGGGCGCTGTGGATGTACTATCGGAGGAATCCGAGGGGGGATGCGCCGGGGATATACGCCATGCCCAGGGCTGCCTAAGCCTTTTTCGCGCGGCACAGGGGTTGGTGAAGGTCAAGACTACAATGCTGCCCGCTGTCCGCTGGACGCTGATCGCTGTCCGCTTTACGACGTCGGGACGTCAGTTCTTCAACCAATAGCCAAGCGACAAGAGATTACCACGCGGTGTAATTGATGGTGGATCCGTTCAGGATCAGGCGTAAATCGCGAGGTGAGCGATTATAAGAAGCTTCGGGTGTGGCGGAAGCCCACGCGCTTGCCCTCAATGCCCACCGTTGCGCTACCCGCATTCGCGGCGCCCACTACGCCACTTTCCGAAGCCAGATAATTCGATCGGCTCTGTCGATTCCCGCGAACATCGTCGAGGGAAGGGAGCAGCAAACCGAAGCAGGTTTTACACGCTTCCTTCGCATCGCCCTCGTGCTAAGATTGGACGTAGCCTCAGGAGGCAGAAGATGCTCCGACTTCGCCCGATCGCCATTGTAATCTCACCCATGGCCTGTGC
>DASTTD010000413.1:0-8208 GCA_035760325.1 Gemmatimonadaceae bacterium | reverse complement strand
TCGACGATCGCCCGCTGGACGGCGCGGCAGGGGAAGGAATCTTCGCGCACCCTGGGCTGGGACACGCCCGACGGCGGCTCGAGTGCGGGACAGTTCTTTTCGCCCTGGAGCTATGGCCACGTCGGGTTTACGGGCACCTCGCTCTGGATCGATCCGCAGAAGGATTTGTTCGTGGTCATTCTGACCAATCGCGTCAATCCGACGATGAGCAACACCCGGCACGTTCAGCTTCGGCGCGATGTCGTCGATGAGGTACAGAAGGCTGTGCTCGGCGCGCGGATCGTCAACTGGGAAGATCGATAACCGGGCGCTTTCTAACGGCTTAGAGTTGCTTTTTGAGTTTTGAGTTGACCGTTCTTGCGTTCTCCGTTGTTGAGTTACCTCTCGTATTGCGGCCGGCACTCAATAACGGATAACTGAACAACAGTCGACTCAAAACGCAAAAAGCAACTCTCCGTGCTCGTTGATAACTTAGCCGCAGGGGTTCGCCGGATTGACGTCGCATTCCTGCTGCGGGATCGGCAGGAACGGCAGCGTCGGCGTCGTCGTCAGCGCAGTCCCGAAGCGCCGGGTGTCCTCCCACCGCAGCCCTTGCTCGTACAGCTCGTAACGCCGCTGCCGTGCGATCTCCGCCAGAATCTCTGCCTGCGTCAACAGCACCACCGGCTGCAATCCCGCAACCGGCTCGTCGAGGGTCGAGCTGGTTTGTGTTCTCACCTCGTTTATCAGCGCCAGCGCCTCGGACAACCTGTTGGTGCGCGCATATGCTTCGGCCTTGATCAGCTTCATTTCGTCCGGCAGATAGAGCGGGAACGCCTCATTGGGAGTCGAATACTTTCGTAGAAAGCGGAGCGCTGAATCCGGGACCCCGGCGGGCCCGGGCACCGCCGTGTTCAGCCAGTAGGCTGGTCTTTGGTCACCCGGCTCGGCCTGCGTCACGAAGCTGTTCAACCCGGCCACATAAATGAGCTGGAACGCGAGATTCTCGACCGGGTTCCGCGTTGGAACGGGATACGACAGCACGGAAAGCACTCCCAGATTCACGCGGTTCGCAGCGGCGATCGCGTCGTCGTATCTGCCTGCGATCAGATAGTAGCGGGCGAGCATCGCATCGATGGTGTTGCGGAGGTCCAGCCCCGTGCCCGCGACGCGCGAACGGAAGCCCGCGAGATCCGCATCCGATACACCCGCAATGTCGGAGCGAGCGGACTCCAGCAGCGTCAGAATCGTGTCCATGACGACCGCGCGAGGCTGCGGCACTGACCCCTCTGTCGTTACCACCACCGGAACCTGCTCGTACTGCTGGATCAGCATTCCAAACGCCATTGCCTTGAACAGCCGGGCGATCGCCACGGTTCCCGCCCGCAGCCCGGCGCCCATCCCGACCTGGTCTGCTCCGGCCAGGACGGTATTTGCCGACTTGATCACCGAGTACGACGCGGCCCATGGGGTGTAGACGACGAGGTAGGAGTCATCGAAATTCTGGCCGGTCAGCAGCGACTGATACGCGATCAGAGATCTCGTCTGCGTTCCCCACTCGTCGGTGACAAGCGAGTTGGTGACGAGATAGTCCTCGATCGCCTGGGCGAACTGCCCCTGCATTCCGACCGCGACCGCAAGCACCCCGTCCAGGTCCGTTACGACGGCCTCCTCGGTCGGCTGGTTCGGATTGGTGAGCTCAAGGCTGCACCCGGCCGTCCCGAGCGCAAAGGCCGCAATGAGTGCGGATCCGCGCCTGATGCGCGCCGCACTCATGATTCGTTCGATTCGTGTCATGCCCGCACCTTAATAGTTGAAGGACAGCCCGAGAACGAACTGTCGGGGAATTGGAGTCGTAGCGAAATCCACTCCGCGCGAGACGGTGCTCGCGGAGAAGGTGTTGGTCTCCGGATCGAGTCCGGTGTAGTCAGTCCACGTCTTGAGATTCCGTCCGGCGACGCGGAGCGACGCTCCCTCGGCGCCAAAACGGCGCACCAATCCCGTTGGAAGCCTGAAGGTCAGCGCGATCTCACGAAGCTTCACGTAGCTCCCATCCTCGATATACTCCTCGTAGATGAGGCTTCGGCCCGCCGGGTTCAGCGAGAAGGTCCGCTGTATGGTGTCCCCGCTGATCTCGCGCTCGTTCACCTTCGCCGCGCCGAACAGCTCCTGAATGCGGCGGGAGAAGTTGGCCACGTCGTTTCCGAAGCGGCCGTCCACAAGGACGTCGACGTTGATTCGCTCGCCGATGTCGAAGCTGTTGCTCAAGGTCGCAACGAACTTCGGGTTCGGATCCCCGATCACGCGCCGGGAATTGACCACTGCCCCGCTCGCGAGCGTGTCCTGCTGGCGGTACGGCAGCAGATAGGTCTGCCCGCCCGTCGTGACATTCCGGTAAGCGATCGCTCCGTCCGGCGTCCGCGCATAGGTTCCGCCGAAAAAGACTCCGATCGGCTGTCCGACTATCACCGCGTTCAGGTAGTCGAACAGCAAGCTGTCGGCAGCGGTCACCAGCTTGTCGACTTTGCTCCTGTTCGCCGAGTAAGTGAAGCGCGACCGCCACGAAAAACCCGGATTGGTGATGTTCACGGTGTTCAGCGCGAGCTCGACACCCTTGTTGCTCAGGCTGCCGATGTTCTGGAACTGCTGTGAGAACCCGCTGCTCGGCGGAAGCGGAATGCTGAGCACCAGGTCGGTGGTCTTCTTGTCGTAGTAGCTGAACTCGACCTGCGCCCGATCGTTAAGGAAGCCGGCGTCGAAGCCACCCTCGTACTCCCGCTGGCGTTCCGGCTTCAGGCCGGGGTTGCCGGCGGTAAGGCTGGAGACGAGCCCGGGCTTCCCGCTGAAAGAAACATTGTTGTAGTTGGCGAATCTGGAGTACAGACCCGGCGGCTGTCCTCCGGTCTCGCCGTACGCCGCACGAAGACGGAAGGAACTGAAAATCCCCCCGATCCTGTCCTGCCACCACGATTCACGGTCGAGTACGTAGGAGAGTCCGAGCCGCGGGAACATCTGAACGCGCTGATCCGCTCCGAACGCCGAAGAAGCATCCCAGTTGATTCCGCCCGTCAGAAAGAGACGGTCGGCGAGCGCGAGGCGCTCCTCGACATACCACCCGACCGTTCTCAGCTCGCTCTTCGACTGCGTCGCGGTTTGAGTGGCGCCGCCTACCAGAATCTGTCCCGGCCCGAGGTCGCCGCCCGCAGCCCGGACCGTTTCATTCTGATCCGATGTGAATCGAAAGCCGAGCGAGGTGTTGAGTCCGAGCGCGGTTCGCGGATTCCAGGCGTGATTCGCGATGAGATCGTTGTTGAAAAGACGGCTGAACTGAACGGGATTCTGGACTGACCCGGTGAAATTCGCGCTGGTGGAGAACGGCGGCTGATAGTACCTCGCTTCGCGGCGGTAATCGTCGAGCCCGGCCGTGTACTTGAGCGAGAAGTCGCTCAGCGGCCGCCAGGTGAGATCGACTCCGCCGAGCATGCGCGTGACTTTTTCGGGTGCCGACCAGTTCTGCAGAACGTCGAGCGGATTGCCGCCGAGGAGCGGGTTGTATGGATACCGCCCCGTGTTCGGATTGAACGCTGGATTCACCGACGTTGGTGTGAAAACGAGACTGGTGAGCACCCCCTGGGTCTGCTCGCCTTCGGGAATGAAATCAGCGTTCGAGTTGATGTAGTTGCCACGCAGCGTGACTTCCAGCTGATTCGAGAGCCGTTGCGAGAGATTGGCGCGGAAGTTCATCCTGCGATAATCCGTCGTCCGCACGATTCCTTCCTCGCCCTGATAGCCACCTCCCATGAAATAGCTCGTCCCCTCGTTCCCGCCCGACACGGACAGCCGCGTGGTGACGCCGATTCCGGTGCGAAAAACCGAATCCTGGATGTCGTAGCGCTGGATCGGGGCCCCGATCGCGGGCGCTCCCCCGAACAGAACGTCGGTATAGCCGGCAAACGGGCTCATGTTGAGCTCGTATCGATTGGGTGTAGTGCTCCATGTCACGTCGGTGGCGGCCGAGACCGCGCGCCGGCCGGCCGAGCCGCGCTTGGTGAAGATCTGAATGACGCCGTTGTTCGCGCGAGCGCCATACAGTGCGGCGGCGGCCGCTCCCTTCAATACCTCGATGCGCTCGACGTCACCAGGATCGAAGTCGGCCATGCGGTTGCTGAGCGCCTGATTTCCGCGCGGGGCATTTCCGCTCAGCGAAACGAGAGCCTCGGAGGAGTTGTCGACAATGACTCCGTCGACCACATACAGCGGCTCGGCGCCGCCGAGAATGGAGTTCGTTCCGCGAAGGCGGATACTAATGCCTCCACCGGGCTGACCCGAATTCTCGGATATGACGGCTCCGGTAACCCGGCCCTGGAGCGCCTGATCTATCGAGGTGATTCCCGGCGCCCGCGAGACTTCTTCTCCGGATACCGTCTCGATCGTGTTTCCGAGTTGTCGCTTCGTGGTTGGCGCCGCGACACCAGTGACGACCACTTCATTGAGTGTGACAGCCGCCGCGCGCAGAACGAAATCGCGCGTCAGTGTCTGGCCTGCGGATGCCGTAACCGCGGCGCGCTCGGGCGCAAATCCCACTCGGCGCGTGCTGATGAACTGGGCGCCGGTGGGCACGCCTGAAATCGTATACGTCCCATCCGGACCGGTTAGAGCGCCGAGAGTCGTGCCCTCAACCCTGATCTGTGCGCTTGGCACCGGCGCTCCTGTTGCTGACTCGGTGACGCGGCCCGTTATGGTCGCGGATGCCTGAGCGGCCGCGACAGCCGGACAGACGAGGAACGCGATTGCGAGACTCCAAAGGACACGACGCGATCCCATGCTACCTCCAGAAGGATTGCAAAATGGTATTGGTGGAAGAGGCGCCGGCGATGTAGCGAGAGGGCAAGAGACAGCGTTACGCCACGGCGGCATTAGCCCACTTCAGTCATCGTAGCGGGCTGCAATCACCGTGTCAATTCATATGAATTGGCGGCGGTGTACCGTGTCACACGAATCCGCGCTGCAGCGGGACTAGTTCGGCGGCCTCGTGTAGAAGGTGTTGACGCCGTTGCCACAGGGCTTCGCCACGGGCGCGGGGCTCATCGGATCGGTGTCGCCCGACTCTCGCCGCAGCTGGAGGAGACGCGCGCGCAGCTCAGTCACAATGCGCGCGTGCCGCGAGCTGGACGCGAGATTCTGCGTCTCGTCGGGATCGTTCCGGAGGTCGTACAGCTCCCACTCCTCCGGCTGCTCCCAGAAATGAATCAGCTTCCACCGATTCGTCCGCACGCCTCTGTTCTTCCGCACGCAGTGCTCGGCCGGGTACTCGTAGTACTCATAGAGAAAAGCGTCGCGCCACGGAATCGTCGCGCCGGTGAGAATGGGCGCGAAGCTCTTGCCGTGCATCCATCGCGGCGCGGGAATCCCGGCGAGATCCAGAAGCGTAGGCGCTACATCGATGTTCAGAGCCATGTGCGTGCCGTCGACCTGCCCGGCGCGGATCCGGGCCGGGTATCTCACCAGCATTGGCACGCGTATGGACGGCTCGTACATGAGCCTCTTGTCGAACAGCCCGTGCTCTCCGAGGAAGAACCCGTTGTCCGATGTGTACATGATGATGGTGTCCTCGGCGATGCCATCCGCGTCGAGCTGACGGAGCAGCCGTCCCACGTTCTCATCGACGCTCAGGAGGACGCGGTAGTAGTTCTTCACCAGATGCTCGAGGTTCAGCCGCTTTCTTTCCGCCGCCGGCAACGACGGATGCACTCCACGGCCGGCGAAGTCGGGCATGTCCGCGATTGCCATCTCCGCGCGTCGGAGGGCCTCGGGCCGGCCGGCCAGTCTGTCCTCGAAGGTGCGTGGCACAGGCACCTCCACGTCGTCGAACATGTGCGCGTAGCGCTCCGCCGGCATCCACGCCCGGTGCGGTGACTTGAACTGATAGAGCAGGCAGAACGGCTTGTTCTTCGGTCGCGTGCGTAGAAACGCGAGAGCCTGGTCGCCGGTGACGTCGTCCGCGTGGCCGCGCATGCGGACGCGGGCTCCGTTGGCGATCATGTCCGGGTCGTGATACCTGCCCTGCCCGGGGAAAATGACCCAGTCGTCGAAGCCGGTCGGACGGGACGGCATGTGCCACTTGCCTACGAGCGCGGTGTGATAGCCGGCGTCCCGCAGCAGGTGAACGAACGTCTGCTGGTCAGGCCGCAGGCCCGGATGATTGGCGAAGTCGGGGCCGCCGCCGTTGGACAGAACGCCATGGGAGTGGGAATAGAGCCCCGTCAGGAAGGACGCGCGGCTCGGCTGGCAGAGCGAATTGGTGACGAAGAATTCGGTGAAGCGAATGCCGCCGGAGCCGATGGCATCCATGTTCGGCGTCCGCAGAATGCGATTGCCGTAAGCGCTCATGGCATCCTGGCGCTGATCGTCGGTCATGATGAAGACGATGTTCGGCCGGGTGGCGGACCGGGTCGGCGCGATGCCGGGCGCGGCCAGCGCTTTCCGGGCGTGCGGAAGCGAAGCCAGTGACGCGCCAAGAATCCTCAGCGCGTCCCGGCGACTGAGACGGCGGTTCACGAGAGCGAAGATAGCACGATGCACTTATCTTTGTCTGCGTTTCCCCTCTACCAGACCAATGGCATCGTCGAACAAGGAAAGAGTTCCCGTTCACATCGTCGATTACGACGAGATCGCGCGCACCGTCGCCGAGCGCATCAGGGAGATCGTGCAGGAGCGCCGCGCCGCCGGCTCACACGCGATCCTCGGTCTCGCTACCGGCAGCACACCGATCGGCATCTATCGTGAGCTGATCAGGATGCACCGCGAGGAAGGTGTCGACTTCTCCGACGTCGTCACCTTCAACCTCGACGAGTACTACCCGATGGCGCCGGACAGCATCCACAGCTACCACCGGTACATGCGGGAGAATCTCTTCAACCACATCAACGTCCGCCCCGAGAACGTTCACATCCCGCGCGGCGATGTCTCGCGCGACGACGTCGATGCCGAGTGCGACTCGTATGAAGCGGCGATCCGGAACGCGGGCGGCATCGACCTGCAGATACTCGGGATCGGCAAGACCGGACACATCGGCTTCAACGAGCCGGGCTCGGGGATGGACTCGCGCACCCGCCGCATCTCGCTCGACACCGTTACCCGCCGCGATGCCGCCGGCGATTTCTTCGGTGAGGACAACGTACCGACCGAAGCGATAACGATGGGCGTGGCAACCATCATGGAGGCGCGGGAGATCGCGCTGATCGCGACCGGCGAGCACAAATCGGCGATCGTACAGCGCGCGATCGAGGGCGAGCTCGACCCGGACGTCGCGGCGACCTATCTGCAGCAGCACGACAACGCGGTCTTCTACGTCGATTTCGCCGCGGCCGCCGATCTCACCCGGGTACGTACTCCCTGGGTGCTGGGCGAAGTGAAGTGGACGCGCGAGAAGGAGATCGATGCCGTCATCTGGCTGAGCGAGGTTACCGGGAAGTCGGTGCTCAAGCTCGACGCCCACGATTACAGGGAGAACCACCTCAGCTCGCTGCTGGCGCGGTACGGGCAGGCGGGGCCGCTCAATGGCGCGGTGTTCAACGCGCTCATCTCCAAGATACGCGGGCGCAGCAAGCTTCCGGCGGGCAAGCGAGTGGTCGTGTTCTCGCCTCACCCGGACGACGACGTGATCTCGATGGGCGGCATGCTCAACAAGCTGCACCAGAACAAGAACGACATCGTGGTCGCGTACCAGACGTCGGGCAACATCGCCGTGTTCGATCACGAGGTGCGGCGCTACGCTGATTTCCTGCGCCGGTTCGGCCACGACTTCGACATCAATGACTCCACCGCCGGCGCGCTGATCAAGGAAGTCGAGGAGTTTCTCAAGTCGAAGAAGGCGGGCGAGATCGACGCGTTCCCGGTGCAGGTGATGAAACGTGCGATCCGGGAAGCGGAAGCGGTGTCAGGGATCGAGACCTTCGGCATGAAGGCGTCGCAGGCGCGTTTCCTGAATCTTCCGTTCTATCAGACGGGGAAAGTCCGCAAGGACCCGATCGGCCCTGAGGACGTCCGGAGGGTGCTCGCTCTCCTCGAGGAGCACCAGCCGGAGCTGATCTTCGTCGCCGGTGATCTCTCCGATCCGCACGGCACGCACCGGATGTGTCTCGAAGCCGTGCAGACCGCGCTGGCGGAGTACTCGGGCCCGCCGCCCGAGATGTGGTACTACCGCGGCGCGTGGCAGGAGTGGGAGAT
>DASTTD010000412.1:0-10703 GCA_035760325.1 Gemmatimonadaceae bacterium | reverse complement strand
GCTGCGGACAAAGACGTGGCCGGATCTAACGGGTGTGGAAGCATGGCGCACCAGGTACAACGGGTCGCGGCTATCGCTCGCCGAACGCGGAGGTTCGGGCCGAGGCACGATCCAGGGTCCACCAGCCGTTCGAGTATCGAGAGCACCTCCCTGCTCCCTTTTCCACCCAGTTACTCGGATTCACCGGCAACTTCATGCCGCCGTTGGTCCGCAGTCCGCAATTAGTCCGCAGTCCGCAGTTAGTCCGCATTCCGCAATTAGTCAGCAGTCCGAAATGGCACCTGGTCCATAGTCCGCAGTTAGTCCGCAGTCCGCAGTCAGTCAGCAGTCCGCAGTTAGTCCGCAGTCCGCAGTTTAACCCGCGCGTCGGTTGACACGACAGTATGTGCGGGGATACCTTAAAAGGCTGTCGTAAAACCACTTAGTGGCCATTACGCTTGGACCCTACCGAACAAAAGGGGGCCGGCTCTTTCATACGTTCTACCCGACATGAAGACATACTCCGCCACCCCGCGGGACATTGAGCACCAGTGGTACCTCGTTGACGCCGATGGAATGGTTCTCGGGCGTCTCGCCACTGAAGTCGCGAGAATCATCCGCGGCAAGCACAAGCCCATGTACACGCCGCACATGGATACCGGCGACAATGTCATCGTGATCAACGCATCCAAGGTGCGCGTCACCGGCAAGAAGGCGGAGCAGAAGCGCTACTTCAGGCACACCGGTTACATGGGACACGAGCGGTTCATCCCGTTCGCAGCGATGCTCGAGAAGCACCCCGAGCGCGTGATCGAGAAAGCGGTCTACGGCATGCTGCCCAAGACCGCGCTCGGACGCCAGTCGCTGCGCCGCAAGCTCCGCGTATTCGCTGACGCCGCTCACACCCACGCCGCGCAGCAGCCCAAAGTCCTCGACCTCAACAAGAAGAGCGAGAAGTAATGGCGGATAAGACGCACACGATCGGCCGGCGCAAGGAAGCAGTCTGCCGTCTCTACATCACACCCGGTTCCGGCAAGTGGTCGGTCAACGGCCGCACGCTCGGCGATTATTTCCCGCGTCCCGCGCACGTCTCGGCGATTCAGCAGCCGTTCACCGTCACCGACACGCTCGGACGCTATGACGTCAAGGCGAAGGTCGAAGGCGGCGGGCTCACGGGACAGGCTGGCGCTCTTCGCCTCGCCGTTTCGCGGGCGCTGGTCGAGATGGACGAGTCACACCGCCGGAAGCTGCGCGACCTGCGACTCCTGACGCGCGACGCGCGCGCCGTCGAGCGGAAGAAGCCGGGCCGCCCGAAAGCACGCAAGAAGTTCCAGTTCTCGAAGCGTTAACCCCGAAGGAATCCCTATTTAATGGCTCAGCCAAACCTGGAGCAGCTCCTCGAAGCCGGTGTCCACTTCGGACACCAGACACGCCGTTGGAATCCCAAGATGCGTCGGTTCATCTTCGCGGAGCGGAACGGGATCCACATCATCGACCTGCAGAAGACGCTGCGTCAGCTCGAGCTGGCGCAGAAGCTTGCCCGCGAAGCGATTCTCCGCGGCGACAACGTCCTCTTCGTCTGCACCAAGCGCCAGCTCGTCAACATCGTGAAGAGCGAAGCCGAGCGTTGCGGGGCGATGTACGTGACGGAGCGGTGGCTGGGTGGACTGCTCACGAACTTCCAGACGGTGAAGAAGCAGGTGCGCCGCCTGAAGGAGCTCGAGGCGGGCAGCGAGGCGGGCGGAGATTTCGAGAACTACACCAAGAAAGAGCAGCTGATGATGAGCCGCCAGCGCGACAAGCTGTCGAAGAATCTGTCGGGCATCAAGAACCTGACGCGGCTTCCCGGCCTGATGTTCGTGATCGACTCCAAGAAGGAGCGCATCGCGGTCAACGAGGCCAACAAGCTCGGCATTCCGCTGATCGCGCTGGTCGACACCAACGCGGATCCGGATCTGATCACGGTTCCGATCGCGGGCAACGACGACGCGATTCGCTCCGTGGAGCTGATGACCAAGTCGATCGCCGACGCGATCGTCGAGGCGCGCCGCGAGGCTCCGATCCGCGAGGAGACCGAGGAGTCGGAATCGTACACGTACAGCTCCGACCGTGGCGCCGAGCCTGAGGGCGAGGGCGACAAGAAGCGAAAGAAAAGGCCGCGACGCAGACGGGCGAAGCCCGAAGCGATTGCCGCGCGGCTCAAGACAGGCGGCGACGAGATCGGCTCTCCGGAAGAAGCAGGCGAGCCAGCCGAGGAAGGTTAACTTTCACGCCGCCGGAAACCTCCGGCGGCGTTTTGACGAGACAGGACGATGACTACCAAAGAAAAATTCACAGCCAAGGACGTACAGGCCCTCCGTCAGAGAACGGGCGCGGGCATGATGGAATCTAAAAGAGCCCTCGAGGAGAACGCGGGCGACATGGAAAAGGCGATCGAGTACCTTCGCACGAAGGGAATCGCCAAAGCCGAGAAGCGAACGGGCAAGCAGACCAGCGAAGGCGTGATCGGTAGCTACATCCACCACAACGGAAAAGTGGGCGTGATGGTGGAAGTGAATTGCGAGACCGACTTCGTCGCGCGCACCGATGACTTCAAGAAGCTGGTGAAGCACATCGCCGAGCACATCGCCGCTGCCGCGCCGGTGGCGGTGGACAAGGACCAGGTTCCGCAGGACAAAGTCGAGCGGGAGCGCCGGATTTTCGTCGAGCAGGTCAGGGAGAGCGGCAAGCCCGATCACCTCATCGAGAAGATCGTTTCCGGAAAAGTGGAGGCGTATTACAAGGATGTCGCGCTGGTCCACCAGGCGTGGGTCCGGGAGCCCAAGAAGACCATCGGTGAGCTGATCAAGGAAGCGTCCGCCAAGCTCGGCGAGAACATCCAGGTCCGCCGCTTCGTGCGCTTCCAGATGGGCGAGGAGTAGGTCGGCCTTTGGCGGGCCTCAAGTACCAGCGCGTTCTGCTCAAGCTCTCCGGCGAAGCCCTCGCCGGCGACAAGCGCGTGGGGTTCGACTTCGATGTGATGAAGCGCCTCGCCACTGAGATCAACGACATCGTCAAGCTGGGTGCCGCTGTTGGCCTGGTTATCGGCGGCGGCAACATCGTTCGCGGCGCCCAGCTGTCGAAGATGGGAATGGACCGTGTCGGCGCGGACTACATGGGGATGCTCGGCACGGTCATCAACGCGCTCGCGATGCAGGACGTGCTGGAGAAGGACGGGCTGCAGACTCGGGTGATGTCCGCGATCGGAATGGAAGCGCTCGCCGAGCCGTTCATTCGGCGGCGGGCGATGCGCCATTTCGAGAAGGGACGCGTCGTGATATTTGCGGCGGGCACCGGGAATCCGTATTTCTCCACCGACACCGCGGCTGCGCTCAGGGCCATCCAGATCCACGCCGAGGTGATCATCAAGGCAACCAGCGTCGATGGCGTCTACTCGGCGGATCCGAAGCTGGACCCCGAGGCGACACGGTACACGGAGATCAGCTATCGCGATGTGATGGTGAACGAGCTCGGAGTCATGGATCAGACGGCGATCACGCTCTGCAAGGAGAACAAGCTGCCCATCATCGTCCTCAACATTCACCGCCACGGAGAAGTGGCTCGCGCCCTTGCCGGCGAGCGCGTGGGAACCATCGTACAATGACGACAATTCCGCAGATCGTAAAAGATTGCCGCACGGCGATGGAAAAATCGTTCGAAGCGTCCAAGCGCGAGCTCGCGTCCATTCGCACGGGGAAGGCGACCGCTAGCCTGCTCGACACCGTTCGCGTCGAAGCCTATGGTCAGATGATGCCGCTCAATCAGGTCGGCGGCGTCTCGGCGCCCGAGCCCCGCCTGCTCACGGTCACGCCGTGGGACAAAGGCCTGATCTCGGCGATCGAAAAAGCGCTGCGTGAATCGGACCTCGGGCTGAACCCGCAGACGCAGTCCGGCGTGATCAGAGTCCCGCTTCCGGCGCTCAACGAGCAGCGCCGCAAGGAGCTAGTGAAGGTCGTCCACAAGCTGGGCGAAGAAGGGCGAATCGGCATCCGGCATGCGAGGACGGCGGCGCGGGACCAGCTCAAGAAGCTTGAGAAAACCGCGGAAGACGATCAGAAGAAGGCGGAGAAAGAGCTTCAGAAGCTTCACGACGACTACATCGGAAGAATCGATGAGTTGCTGAAGAACAAAGAAGCGGAAATAATGGAAGTCTAGCTCGTGTCGGAGCTGACGCGGCGCATCATCTTCGCGGTGATCGCCGCTCCCGTGAGCATCGGGGCCATTTATTTCGGAGACTGGGCGCTGGCGATCGTTCTTTCAGTCCTTGCGGCGCTCGGCGCCGGAGAGCTGATGAAGATGGCCCGCGAGAACGGCGCCCTGCCTTTCGAGCCCGCCGGAATCGCCATCGCCGCGCTTCTTCCGATCGCGCTGCATGCGCAGCGGCTCGGTGTGTACACGTTTTCCCTTACCGCGATCGTAGCCACGAGCCTCGTGCTTTTTGCGAGCAGTATCTGGCTCCGCGGCCCGACCGGCCGGCCGCTCTCATCCGTGTCGATCACCGCGTTCGCTGTTCTTTACGCGGGTCTCATCTCGTACGTTTACGCCCTTCGCTATCACCCGTACGCGATCGGAGCCGGAGCGGGAACGGCGCTCGTCGTTCTTCCCATTCTCCTTACCTGGGCGACCGACATAGGTGCGTTCGTCATCGGCAGCGCGATCGGCAAGACCAAGCTCATGCCGTCGGTGAGCCCGGGAAAAACGGTAGCGGGCGCGGTTGGAGGTCTCGGCCTCGCCGTCATCATTTGCCTGTTTTATGTCCGGTTCATCCTCATGCCGTTCGCGCAGCTCGGACTGACGATTCAGGGCGCGATCATCTTTGCCATAGCTGTGAGCGTCGCGGGGCAGATCGGCGATCTCGCCGAATCGCTCCTCAAGCGCGAGGCAGGAGTAAAGGACAGCTCGCGGATGCTTCCCGGTCACGGGGGTATCCTCGACCGGCTGGACAGCCTGTTGTTCGTGTTGCCAATCGCCTACCTGATGCTCGGCAGGTTGCTGCTTCCGATTCCCGCATGACTCCCGCCCCCGTGCCAAAGGGGGTCGCTATCCTCGGCTCCACGGGCTCGATCGGAACCACCGCGTTGCGCGTGCTCGATCGCCAGCGCGGGCGGTTCCGGGTCGCGGCGCTGACGGCGAACAGCAATGAGTCGCTTCTGAGGGAACAGGCCCGGCGGTTCGCTCCGACCTTCGTCGGAATGGTCGAAACGGGTGCGGACAGGGGCGAGAGCTGGCGCAGCGGGGCCGCGGCGCTGACCGAAGCGGCGACGCGAGCCGACGTCGACATCGTCATCAACGCCATCGTGGGCGCCGTGGGTCTGGACGCCACTCTTGCCGCGCTGGAAAGCGGCAAGCGCGTCGCTCTCGCCAACAAGGAATCTCTCGTCATCGCCGGTGAACTGGTGAAGGACGCTGCCGAGCGCGGCCGCGGCGAAGTCGTGCCGATCGACAGCGAGCATTCCGCCATCCTTCAGTGCGTCACCGGACACGCGCGGTCGGAGGTGAGGCGGGTGGTGCTCACTGCCTCCGGCGGACCATTTCGCGGCTGGAGCGCGGAGCGCCTGGCTTCGGCGACGGTCGAAGATGCTCTCCGCCACCCGACCTGGCGCATGGGGAGGAAAAACACGATCGACAGCGCCACGCTCGCGAACAAGGCGCTCGAGGTGATCGAGGCGCATGTCCTGTTCGACCTGCCATATGACAGGATCGACGTGGTGGTTCATCCACAAAGCGTGGTGCACTCCTTTGTCGAGTTCATCGACGGCAGCGTCATCGCGCAGATGAGCGTTCCGACGATGGAGCTGCCGGTGCTGTACGCGCTTACCCATCCCGAGCGCGTGGAGGATTTTGGCGTCGGCCCCTTCGATCCGGTGGCGATCTCGCCTCTGACCTACGAGCAGGTGGATCACGAAACGTTCCCGGCGCTGCGGCTCGGAATCAGCGCCGGAACCTCTGGCGGGGCCGCGCCGGCGGTCTTCAATGCGGCAAACGAATGCGCTGTTGCCGCTTTTCTGGACGGCAGAATCAGGTTTCACGACATCCCGCGCGGGATATCCTCCGCCCTCGATAGATTGAGTGGCATGAGATCGAAGACGCGTGAGCAGCTCCTCGAGGCCGACAGAGCCGCGCGACGCCACGTTTCGGAAATGTTCAAATGCTGACATGGATCGCGCCGATCATCGTCTTCGGCCTCGTCATCTTCGTTCACGAGCTCGGGCATTTCATCGCCGCCAAGCTCGTCGGCGTCTACGCGCCGCGATTCTCGATCGGCTTCGGGCCTTCCCTTTTCAAGAAGCGTTGGGGCGAGACCGAATACGTGATCGCGGCGCTCCCGCTCGGCGGTTACGTCCGCATGGCTTCGCGAGAGGACGAAGCAACCGCGTTCATGGAGGGCGGGAGCGAAAATTCCGCGGTGGCGCCCGGAGACGCGAAGAAGGACGGGTTCGATCCCGAGGCCATGATCCCGTTCGGGCCACGGCCGATTCCCGAGTCGCGCTGGTTCGAGTCGAAGTCACTGTCGGAAAGATTGTTCATCATGCTGGCCGGCGTGACGATGAATGCCGTGCTCGCCTACGTGATCTATGCCGGACTGATCATGCGGTCGGGAATTCCGACGCCGATGCCGGTGGCGGCCATGGTGACACCCGGAAAGCCCGCCGCGCTGGCGGGAATACAGGCGGGAGACAGCATTGCCACCCTGAACGGAGAGCGGCTCGAGAACTGGGAAGTGCTGCTCGACCGGATTGGCGCATCGGCCGGCGTGCCGCTGACGCTCGGCATAGTGCGAGCCGGTCGACCGACGGAGATCGTGGTGACGCCCGCGGCCGAGGTGGCCCCGGATCCGCGGACCGGAATAAAACGGCGGGTTGGCCGGATCGGAATGGTGGCAAAAGAAGGGTTCATCCCGGTGGCGCTGCCTCGCGCTCTCGGTGAGGCCTGGAACATCACGCTCGACAAGGGAACAGCGATCTTCGAAACCCTGGGAGCGCTGTTTTCCCGCGGAGTCGGTGTGTCGGAGCTGGGAGGGCCGATCGCGATCGCGCAGGTGTCGGTGCAGGCAGCGCGCGGAGGGATCGAGAATCTTCTCGCGCTCATCGCGCTCATCAGCATCAACGTCGCGGTGTTCAATCTCCTTCCGATTCCGATCCTCGACGGCGGACAGATCGTGCTCAACGTGGCGGAGTCGATCAAGGGGAGCGCATTCAGCATGAAAACCCGCGAGCGGATATTGAAGGGAGGCCTGGTGATCATCGCCGCTCTGTTCGTCACGGTGATGTTCAACGACATCAGCAGAAACATGCAAGGCATCGTCCGTCTCGTCGGACGACTGTTCGGCTCCGCCTGAAGCGGCCGGTGTCTGAAGACAGGATGGCCGAGCGTACGCCGGTTACCGGCCTCGTCTCGGTGAGCGCGCGGACGATTTGAACGCGGTCCCGAGTGTGCTAAATTCAACGGTTATGGCTTTTCCTGGCCTGGGCGACCGCGTGGCCGAGGTGAGGCGGCGCATCGACGATGCTGGCAAGCGCGGGGGACATGCTCAGCAGGTCACGATCGTGGCGGTCACCAAGACCCACGGCCCTGAAGCGGCGCGAGCCGCCTACGAGTGCGGTCTTCATGACGTCGGCGAGAACAAGGTTCAGGAAGCGCTGAAGAAGATCGCGGCCGTGGATGTTCCCGTTCGCTGGCATATGATCGGGCATCTGCAGCGGAACAAGGTGAAGGCGCTCGACAATTTCGTGCTGCTGCACTCGCTGGACAGCGCCCGGCTTGCCACCGCGGCTTCCGATCACGGAGTGGCGCGCGGACGGGTTGTCGACGCACTGGTCGAGCTGAGGTTGTCCGGTGAGGAGACGAAGGGGGGCTTCACCCTGTCGGAGCTCCTGCCGGAGGCGGAGCGATTGGCGACACTCCCCGGTATTCGCGTCCGTGGTGTGATGACAATGGCTAGCTTTACAGCCGCTGAAACGGAGCTCCATCGGACGTTCGCGGAAGCTCGCGCGGGGCGGCAGGTACTTGTTGAAGCAGGGCACCCGGCGACCGAGCTGTCGATGGGAATGTCCAATGACTATGAGATCGCGGTTGAAGAAGGGGCAACGATCGTGCGGCTTGGCACCACCCTCTTCGGAGCGAGGGCTAAATGATTGACGAAGCGTTTCATCTGACACCACTCGACGTTCGGCGCTACGATTTTGGCCGGGCGCTGCGCGGCTACAACCCTGCCCGGGTCGACCAGTTCAGGGACCAGGTCGCCGAAGAGATGGAGCGCCTGACGCGCATCAACCAGGATCTCGACGCGAAGGCGCGCAGCTTCCACGAGCAGCTCCGCGCATTCAGGGAGCGGGACAAGGCGTTGAACGACGCGCTCGTGTCCGCGCAGCAGCTTCGCGGGGAGGTGCGCGAGCAGGCGGAACGCGAAGCCCAGCTCATTCTGCGCGAGGCGCAGGCCGAAGGTGAGCGCATCATCGAGAACGCCAAGGCGGATGTGCGACGCATGGAAGAGGAGCTGGACAACCTCGACCGGTCCCGCCGCACGTACCTCGCGCAGATGCGGACCCTGATCGCGAGACAGCTGTCGGAGGTGGAGGCCTCGGACTCGGCGGCGGTCGCCGTGCCCTCCGGCCGGCAGAATCAGTCGACGAACTCGGCGGGGCAACCAGAGAGATGACTGCCGTCCGCCCCGTTCCGGCAACGGCGGGCGGAGAGGTGAAGGGCAGGCGGTTCCGGCCGCTTCCCACCGATCGCTCGCCCGACGACCTGGAAAACGAAGTCCTCCGCGTGTGGCAGGAGGAGAAGCTGTTCGAGCAGACCCAGGCTCAGTCGGAAGGGAAGCCGGAGTTCGTTTTCTTCGAGGGCCCGCCGACCGCCAACGGACGGCCGGGCATTCACCACGTCTTCTCGCGCACGGTAAAGGATCTGTTCTGCCGGCACCGCGCCATGCGCGGCTTCCACGTAACCCGGAAGGCGGGATGGGATACCCACGGACTGCCGGTGGAGATCGAAGTCGAAAAGCGCATCGAGACCGAGTTCGGCGTGCGCACCGCCAAGCAGCAGATCGAGAAGATCGGGGTGGAGCGCTTCAACGAGATGTGCCGCGAGAGCGTCTGGCGCTACAAGTCCGAGTGGGAAGCGATGAGCGAGCGCATCGGATACTGGCTCGACTACAGCGATCCGTACGTCACCTACTCGAACGAGTACATCGAGAGCGTGTGGTGGGCGCTTGCCACGTTGTTCCGTAGCGGCCGCCTGAACCGCGGACACAAGGTGCTTCCGTACTGCGCGCGCTGCGGGACGACGCTCTCGAGCCACGAGGTCGCGCAGGGCTACAAGGATGTAAAGGACCCGAGCGCGTACGTTGCCCTTGAGCTGGCCGGTGGCGACCGCGCCGCGCGGCGCCGGATCCTGGTTTGGACGACCACGCCGTGGACGCTCGTCTCGAACGTGGCACTCGCCGTGAGTCCGAAGCTCGAATATGTGGAGCTGCGGAAGAAAATCTCCGAAACCGGCGAGACGGTCATCCTCGCGCATTCACGCGCCGCCGCGGTGCTGGGCGAAGATTTTTCGGGACGGTGGGAAACCGTCCGGGCTTTTCCCGGGAGCGAGCTCGTTGGGATGCGCTACCGCCGTCCGCTCGACTGGGTCGAGTTCGGGGACGGAAGCCATGAGCTGATCGTCGGCGAGGATTTCGTTTCCGCCGAAGAGGGAACGGGTGTCGTTCACATGGCACCGGCGTTCGGCGCGGACGACTACGCGGCCGGCATCCGGAATGGACTCGCGTTTCTCCAGCCGGTCAATCTGCGCGGCGAGTTTCCAGCGGAGATGCCGCTCGTAGGCGGCAGATTCGTGAAGGATGCGGACCCGCTGATCATCGAGGAGCTGAAGCGGCGCGGCGTGCTCTGGAAATCAGCAACGTTCGAGCATTCCTATCCGCATTGCTGGCGGTGTGAAACGCCGCTGCTCTACTACGCGCGAACCTCGTGGTTCGTCCGCACCACCGCATTCAAGGACGCGATGCTCGTGCGCAACGCGCGCGTCGATTGGCACCCCGCTGAAATCGGCCAGGGCCGCTTCGGTGAATGGCTGACAAACAACGTCGACTGGGCCGTCTCACGCGACCGGTACTGGGGCACGCCACTCCCGATCTGGGTCTGCGACCGCGACGAGTCGCATTCCGAAGCAGTTGGCAGCTACGCCGAGCTGGAGGAACGATCGGGTGCCAGACTCGACAAGGAGTTCGACCCCCACAAGCCGTACATCGACGCCTTCGGGTGGGCGTGCAAATGCGGGGGCACGATGTCCCGCACGCCTGAAGTCCTGGACGCGTGGTTCGACTCCGGCTCCATGCCTTTTGCCCAATGGCATTTTCCTTTCGAGAACAGGGACAAGTTCGAGCGGCACTACCCCGCGGACTTCATCGCCGAAGGAATCGATCAGACCCGCGGCTGGTTCTACTCGCTGCTCGCTATCGCGAGCGGCCTCGGTGAAGCGCTCCCGAAGAATCTGCTGGCGCATCAAACCGCGTCGGCTTCGCTGCGTGATACCGCGCCGTATCGGGCGGTAGTGGTCAACGATCTGGTCCAGGACGCGGATGGGCAGAAGATGTCCAAGAGTCGCGGCAACGTCGTGGAGCCCGGCGCCGTCATCCCGCGTCACGGCGCTGACGCGGTGCGGCTGTTCCTCACGACCTCGAGCCA
>DASTTD010000411.1:0-11972 GCA_035760325.1 Gemmatimonadaceae bacterium | reverse complement strand
CACGGACGAGCGCGCCAATCTCACGCAGCGGGAAAAGGACAGCATCTTCGCTGCGTCACAAATTCCCGGCGCGAAAGCTGTCAAGACGTCGATGAAGAACGCGGATTCGGCCGCGGCGCGTCAGGCCCGCCTCGATTCGGCAGACGCGGAGCCCTGACCGGGACGAGAACCTGGCGAAAAAGCATCTACGCTTCGGCAAGGATTCGCGGTCGCCTTGAGCAACAGTCGAGCGCAGGCAGCGACGATGGTGATCGGCCCTGGCGACGTACGAGCTACCCGCCGGCCGCGGTTAGCGTCTATCTGCCCGTCGGCGCGCGTCCGTTTGGTTTCGCCTGGTTGTCGGCGGTGGCGACTTCGAGCGTCTCGACGAAGCTCACGTCCTTGTTGCGCTGCTTCAGCATGTTGACGATGCCCACCTTGTCGGTCGCCTTGACATAGGCTTCCCCGGGCTCGACGAGATTCGCGTCCACGAGCTCGATCAGGGCATCGTTCATCGTCACCATTCCCAGCCGGCGCGAGGTCTGAAGGACCGACGGCAGCTGGAACGTCTTTCCTTCGCGAATCAGGTTGGATACAGACGGCGTGGACAGCATGATCTCGCGCGCCGCGACTCTGCCTCCTCCGATCTTCCTGCAGAGAACCTGAGAGATCACGCCCTTCAGCGAGTCGGAGAGCATGACGCGGATCTGAGCCTGCCGGTCAGGCGGGAACTGGTCGATGACGCGGTCGACGGTGCTCACCGCGCTCGATGTATGCACGGTGCCGAACACGAGGTGACCGGTTTCCGCCGTCTCGATCGCCATTGACACGGTTTCCAGGTCGCGGAGCTCGCCGACGAGGACGATATCAGGATCCTCACGCAGCGCAGCGCGCAGCGCGTGCTTGAACGACGCGGTGTGAACGCCCACGTGGCGCTGGGTGATCAGGCACTTCTTGCTCTCGTGCACGAACTCGATCGGATCCTCGATCGTGATGACGTGATCGTTGCGCGTGCGGTTGATGAGGTCGATCAGTGCGCAAAGGGTCGTCGATTTTCCCGATCCGGTCGGTCCGGTGACAAGGACCAGACCCTTGGTGAGCTGGCAGAGGCGCTGCACTTCCTGTGAGATCCCCATCTGCTCGACGGTGACAACGGCGGCGGGAATCGCGCGAAAGACCGCGCCGGTACCCTTCCGCTCGCGCAGCGCGTTGCCGCGGAATCGTCCGACGCCCGCGATCTCATGCGCGAAGTCGGTGTCGTTGATCTCGGCGAACTCCTCGCTGTTCTGCTTGAGCATTACCGCCTCGAGCATCTGCTCGATGTCGTCCTGACTGAGCGGGGCAGTGTCGGGAATCGGCGCGATCTCACCGCTCGCCCGGAGCATTGGCGGTGAGCCGACGCGCAGGTGCAGGTCGGACGCATTCCTCGTCACCAGCGCACGCAGCAGGTCCTCGATTCGCTCCAGTGACCGGCTATTTACCCGGACCGTCTGAGTCGCGGTTTCGGGGAGCGCGGAGGCGGGTGCCGTCGACACGGGAGACGCTTTGGTGGGAGCATGGCCATTCGACGCTGGACCACCGGCCGTGGAATTGGATCGTGCCTTTCCGTTGAGCGGCTCGATTCGCGCCGACAGCTTTCCGGCTATCTCGCCGAGCGACACGTCGAAGCTGCCATCGGACGATGTATAGGTGAAGTTGACTCCACTTTTGGGGTCGAGACTCCGCGCGGAATCCGGCGGCGCGATTTCGCGCACCAGGGTCAGGATCTGCGCGCTCGTGAGCGACTGCTTCATCACTGGGCGCGCGGAATCCTTGATGGTGAGTGTCGCAACGTCGCCTTCGGGCATTACAAGCGCCGTGGCCTTGTTGGAGACGAGGATGGAGAGAAAGCGATCGAGCTGCGCCATTTTTAGTCTAGGGGCCGGACGCGATCGATCAGCGAACGATTGATCAGCCGCGCTTCGGTGGAGGTATATAGAGTCAGGAACCGCGCATTGAGGCGGTTGAGATAGTCGAGCACGCGTGCCCGGTCCGGCCGCGCCTCGAGGCAGATCGCACCGACGCGCACTTCCCCGCCGATGAGGACGACCTGGAGCAGCGCTGTCGGAAGCCGGACTTCGGCGATTTGCTGGTCGTTGATATCTTCCCAGCCGGAGCCCGTAACTTCGGCGACCCGCGCCTTCGAGACGAGGATTACGTCGCGCGTCTCGAGCTCCATGGGGAAGAACTCCTCTCCGGAATTGAACAGCTCCGAGACGCCCTCGAGCTGGAATGGCCGGTGCGGGGATGAATGAATGAAGACGCTGCCACGCAGCTCCTCTCCGCCGATCATGGTGAGGGTGACTGCTCTCTGCGCGGTCTCGATCCTGTACATGTTCGCGGTCTTAACGGTTTGTCGCATGCTCTGGCGCGAACGGGATCGAAGGAGACATCTGCACTTGTAAGCAAGACTCATCAGTAGCGCTTTACGTCACGTATTTTTCGCTAAAAATTCGAGGTTATGCCTGGCGGAAACACCGCCGAAAACTCAGCACACAAAGATGATGTCAGCGCCCTAGTGCGACGCGTTGGTGGCGCTTACTTTCTCCGCTCACTCAACGACGGGTCGCATGAATCTCGTCAGGCAACAGAAGACGTACGACGTGTGTATCGTCGGCTCAGGGGCCGGGGGCGGTATGGCCGCCTACGTCCTCACCCGAGCGGGCGCCAACGTGCTTCTCCTCGAGGCGGGAAAGAGCTGGGACAACACCCGCGACTCGGCGATGATGAAGTGGCCGTACGAGTCGCCGCGGCGCGGAGCATCGACGCGCGACCGGCCGTTCGGCGAGTTCGATGCCAGCATCGGCGGGTGGGAGCTCGAGGGTGAGCCTTTCACCGTGGCGGAAGGGACCAACTTCATGTGGTGGCGATCGCGCATGGTTGGCGGCCGCACCAACCACTGGGGTCGCATCTCGCTCCGCTTCGGCCCCGACGACTTCAAGGCGAAGAGCCGCGACGGACTCGGCGACGATTGGCCCATCGGTTACGACGACATCGCCCCGTACTACGACCGCATCGACAAGCTGATCGGAATCTTCGGGAACAACGACAACCTCCCCAACCATCCCGGCGGCTACTTCCATCCGCCGCCGAAGCCGCGCTGCTACGAGCTGATGATCAAGGATGCGGCTGACCGACTGAACATCACCTGCGTGGCGGCGCGCCTCTCCATCATCACCAAGCCGCACAATGGCCGCGCTCCGTGCCATTACTGCGGCCAGTGCGGCCGCGGCTGCATGACCAAGTCGAATTTCTCCTCGACCGATGTGCTGATCGCGCCGGCTCTGAGGACGGGACGGCTGACGCTGCTGACGGAGGCGATGGCGCGCGAGATCACGGTCAACGACCGCGGCCTTGCGACCGGCGTCGTCTATATCGACAAGAAAACGGGGACGGAGAAAAAAGCGCACGCGCGGATCGTGGTCCTGGCGGCGAGCGCATGCGAATCCGCGCGGCTTCTTCTCAACTCCCGGTCGTCGAAGTTTCCCGACGGCCTCGCCAACTCGAGTGGAGTCGTCGGCAAATACCTCACCGACACCACCGGAGTCAGCGTCTCGGGGTTCATCCCGAAGATGATGGACCACGTTACGCACAACGAGGACGGCGCGGGCGGGGGTCACATCTACATGCCCTGGTGGCTTGACAACCGGAAGCTCGATTTCCCGCGCGGCTATCACATCGAGGTCGGAGGCGGCGTGCAGGATCCTCCGGGATACGGCGTGCTTGGCGGAATCCAGCGCTATCCGGCGGGGGGCGGTTACGGCAAGAAGCTGAAGGACGACTATCGACGCTACTACGGCGCGACCGTCGGCTTCGCCGGCCGCGGAGAGCAGATCCCCAACGAGCACAGCTACTGCGAGATCGATCCCGTCGTGAAGGACCGCTACGGAATCCCGGTGCTTCGTTTTCACTGGAAGTGGACCGACTACGAGTACAACCAGGTCCGCCACATGCACCAGACATTTCGCGCTCTCATCGAAGAGATGGGCGGACAGGTTTTCGGCGACATGCCGACGATCGATACCGGCTACGGGATCGCGAGAGGCGGGGAGATCATCCACGAGCTGGGCACCATTCGGATGGGAGACGATCCCACGAAATCAGCGCTCGACTCTAACTGCCGCGCACATGACGTCAGGAACCTGTTCGTCGCCGACGGTGGGCCATTCGTCTCGCAGTGCGACAAGAATCCGACCTGGACGATCATGGCGCTCTCGATGCGAACGAGTGAGTTCATCGCAGCCGAGCGAAAGCGGGGGACCCTATGACCAGACGCAAATCAGGGAACGAACGAACGTCGACCGAGGGCGGCTCCGCCAGAGATCTGACGAGACGGGAGGCGGTGCAGCTCCTTGGCGCGCTGCCATTCGTGACGCTCTTCACGCTTCCGGCCGCCGACAAGGAACGCGCACAGGCTTTCGTCGATGCGGCGCTCGACGAAGGTGCCGCGTTCGCGCCTCGCTTCTTTACGCCGGCGGAGTTCCGAACGGTGGGCGTGCTGGCCGACATGATCATTCCGCGCGATGAACGCTCCGGCAGCGCCACCGACGCCGGAACTCCGGAATTCATGGACTTCATGATGGTCGACCGTCCGGGCAACCAGAAATGGATGCGGGATGGCCTGGCCTGGCTCGACGCCGAGTCGAGCTCACGCTTCGCGAAGCCCTTCGTCGACGCCTCGACGTCGGAGCGCGAAGCGATCCTGAACGACATCGCGTGGCCGGCCAGGGCCCCGGCCGCGATGGCCGCCGGGGTTTCCTTCTTCAACGGCTTTCGCGATCTGACGGCGACCGGTTTCTGGTCGAGCCGGATCGGCGTGAAGGATCTCCGCTACGTGGGAAACGTCTTCGTTCAGGAGTGGAACGGCTGTCCGCCGGCCGCTCTGAAAAAACTCGGCGTGACCTACGCGAAGTTCGACCGCAGGCAGCAGAGGCTTACTCCTCCTGCAGCACGGTCTCAACCACGAGGCACCACGAATGAGCAGTGATCGCCTGGGCATTGGATTCGTAGGGAGCGGATTCAACGCCCGCTTTCATATTCAGTCCTTCGTCGGACTTCGGGACGGGGATGTCGCCGGTGTCTGGAGCCCGAACCTCAAGAACGCCGCCGCGACGGCCAAGTACGCGCGTCAGCTGGATGTGGGGGACGCGCGGCCCTTCAAGTCCATCCGCGAGATGGTCGCCGATCCCGAGATCGACGCCCTCTGGCTCTGCGGCCCAAACCACGCCCGCATCTCGAACATGGAAGAGATAGTCGGCGCGATCCGCGACCGCGTTGGCAAGCTGAAGGGAGTCGCCTGCGAAAAACCGCTCGGACGCAACGTCGCCGAGGCGAAGAAGCTCGCGAGCCTGGCGAAGAGCGTGGGACTGAACACGGGCTATCTCGAGAACCAGCTTTTCGCGCCGGACATCACCCGCGGCAAGGAGCTGATCTGGGCGCGCGGCGCCGCTCTCACGGGAAGGCCCTATCTCGCGCGCGCGGCGGAGGAGCACAGCGGTCCCCACATGCCGTGGTTCTGGCAGGGGGCGCTGCAGGGTGGGGGAGTGCTGAATGACATGATGTGTCATTCGGTCGAAGTCGTTCGGCATCTCCTCACCAAGCCCGGCGAGCCGCGGTCATCCATCACGCCAAAGCGGATCAGCGCGCACGTCGCTTCGCTCAAGTGGACCCGGCCGGCGTACGCCAAAAAACTTTCGAAAACGATGGGCAAGGAGGTGGATTACACCAAGCGTCCCTCGGAAGATTTCGCGCGCGCGACAATCGAGTACGAGGCTGAAGGCGGTGAGACGCTGATCGGCGAAGTGACGACATCGTGGAGTTTCGTCGGGGCAGGCCTGAGGTTGTCCGCCGAGCTGTTGGGCCCGGAGTACGCGATGTCGTGGAACACGCTCGACAGCGGACTGAAGCTTTTCTTCAGCCGCGAGGTGAAGGGAAGTGCCGGCGAAGATCTCGTGGAGAAGCAGAACGCCGAGATGGGTCTAATGCCGGTCGTGTCGAACGAAGCGGAGGCGTACGGCTACCTCGGGGAAAACCGCCATTTCGTGCGCGCGTTCCTCCGCGGAGAGAAGGGGATGCTCACCTTCGAGGACGGGGTCGAGGTGATGCAGATCCTGATGTCGGCGTACATGAGCGCGGAGAAAGGGCAGACTCTCGACTTCCCTCCCCGCGGTCTGGATGGATACGTCCCGGAGGTTGCGAAAGGGAATTGGAAGCCCTGATCAGGGGTCAGGCGCCAGTTAACCCTCGTTTTCGGGGCTTAACCCGGGTGGCATGCCCAATGCTACAGATGAGCTGTACACCTTTCCCCGGGGGTAACCATGACGACGACTCGTTTGCTGGCCGCACTGGCGGTTCTGACGCTGACGGCTGCATGCACGACGGAGCGTATGGTAGCCCCGGAGCGAGCTGCTCCCCCGGTCGCCGCGGCTGGGACGGCCGCACTTCTCCCGCTTCTTTACGTCGTGGACGGCGTACGGATGCCGCGGGACGTAGTCCCCGCGCTCGCCGCCAGCCAGGTCGCGTCGGTGGAAGTCCTGAAGGGACGCACTGCGCTCAGGCGCTTTGGCGCCGACGCCTCCTACGGCGTAGTTCTCATCACGACGAAGCAGGCCGCCTCGGCGCAGTAGAACGTCGCATCGCCCCTGTCCCGCACGCCGCGCGGGGCAGGGCGTTTTCACATCCGCGCTCGAAGGGATAGATTCGCTCCTATGAGCCACCCCTTCGAACGGCCTGCTCCGGCACAGCTCCCGCCAATGCCCCCGGGCGCGCGGAAGCTGGTTCTCACGATCCTCGCCGTATTCTTCGTTGCGCTGATCGTTCTCCCCTGGCTGGCGACGTTCGCCACCGACTGGCTCTGGTTCCAGGAGGTCGGATTCCGGAGCGTGTTCACCACGTCTCTCGTATGGCGGGTGATGCTGTTCGTGATCGGCGGAGCGATCGCCTTCGCGTTCTTCTACGGCAACGTCCGCATCGCGCGAGGTCCGGAGAAGACCTTTCCGGTGCTTTACGTCAATCGCGGTGACGGTGTTCCGATCGATGTCTCGCGCACCTTCTCGAAGGTGTTTTTCCCGGCTGCTCTGGTGCTGGCTTTCCTGAGCGCGGTCACCGCGTCCGCTCTCTGGATGACGTTTCTGAAGGCGTTAAACGGAGTGACCGTGGGCACCGACGATCCCCTGTTCGGCCGGGATCTCGGATTCTATCTCTTCGACCTTCCAGCCATCGCGGTGGTTCTCAACACCCTGGTGACGCTGACGCTCCTCGCGCTCGTCGCGAGCGCCGCGCTGTACTGGATGCGCAACGAGATAACGCTGCCGCCGAAACGCGCCACCGCGACGCCGCGGGCGTCACGGCACATTGGCGGATTGCTTGCGCTGTTGTTCGTTCTCATCGCGATCCGCCTTCTGCTCGTCGCCACCTCGAACCTTCTCTACTCGAATACCGGCCCGCTGGTCGGCGCGAGCTACACCGACATACACATCACGCTGAAAGGCATCTATGTATCGGTAGTGGTCGCGGTGCTTGCCGCCGTGTGGATCGTCATCGGCGTCGTACGCGACAGACTCGCGGTGTCGGCGGTGTCAGCGGTTGTCGTTTACATCGTCGTCAGTGTGCTGGCGCGCGGGGTCGTGCCGGCAGCCTACCAGAAGCTGGTGGTCGCCCCCAACGAGCTTACGCGTGAAGCTCCTTATCTGACCCACCACATCGCGGCGACCCGGAAGGCGTGGGGACTCGACAGCGTCGAGGCGCAGGATCTTTCCGGCGAAGCGACGCTGACCCGCGCTGACGTCGCGGCCAACGCAACGACCGTCGATAACGTCCGGTTGTGGGAGAGGGAGCTTCTCAAGCAGACCTTCGGGCAGCTGCAGGAAATCCGCACCTACTACGATTTCGTCAACGTCGACGACGACCGCTACATGATCGACGGAAAGTACCGGCAGGTGCACCTGTCCGCGCGCGAGCTCAACAACCAGTCGCTCCCGACCAGGACTTTCATCAACGAGAGGCTGACGTTCACCCACGGCATGGGAGTGACCATGGCGCCGGTGAATCAGGTTACGAGTGAAGGCCTGCCGGTGCTCTTCATCAAGGATCTTCCGCCCGAGTCCTCGATTTCGCTGAAGCTGTCCCGGCCGCAGGTCTATTACGGCGAGCTCACCAACAGCTACGTCTTCGTCGGGACCGGACAGCGGGAGTTCGATTATCCCTCGGGCGAGACGAACATATACACGAACTACACGGGAAAGGGCGGCGTTCCCCTTGGATCCTTCGTGCGGCGCGTGCTCTACGCGTGGCAACTGGGCTCGCTGAAAATCCTGCTCTCCGACGACATTGCGGGAAACGCGCGCATCCTCTACCGGAGGAACGTGTTGGAGCGCGCCACGACCGCCATGCCTTTCCTCGATTTCGACGCCGATCCCTATCTGGTGCTCGACGACGCGGGGCAGCTGAAGTGGATACTGGACGCCTACACGACGAGCGCGACCTACCCGTACGCCCAGCGCACCACCAACGGCACGACCTACATGCGGAACAGCGTGAAGGTCGTGATCGATGCGTACGACGGCACTGTGGATGCCTACATCGCGGACACCGGAGACCCGGTGGTGAGGACCTACGCCCGGATTTTCGAGGGGATCTTCAAGCCGCTGAGCGCACTCCCGGCGGACCTGAGGCGGCACGTCAGGTATCCGGCCGACCTTTTCCGGGTCCAGAGCACGCTGCACGCCACCTATCACATGGTGGAGCCGGCGACGTTCTACCACCGCGAGGACCAGTGGCAGATCCCGCGCACCCAGGGCCAGCAGACGGGCGAGAACCCGTTCATGCGGCACATGATCATGCGCCTGCCTGGAGAAGAGACCGCGGAGTACATCTTCATGACTCCGTTCACCCCGCGCGGGAAAGACAACCTGGCCGCGTGGATGGTCGCGCGCATGGACGGGGAGAATTACGGCAAGCTCTCTGTTTACCGGTTTCCCAAGCAGAGCCTGGTGTATGGTCCGATGCAGATCACCAACCGTATAAATCAGGATACTGAAATCGCGAGACAGATCACGCTGTGGTCGCAGAGCGGATCGCGGGTCATTCGCGGTGAGCTTCTGGTGATCCCGATCGAGGAATCACTCATCTACGTTCAGCCCATATATCTTCGCGCCGAGGGCGGATCCATCCCCGAGCTGAAGCGGGTAGTCGTCGCGCACCAGAGCAGCGTGGTGATGGCCGAGACGCTCGAAGAAGGGCTCAACATCGTGTTTGGAAACGGCGCTGCGAGGCGCGCGGCCGGTATCCTTGCGGATACCGCGGCGCGTCCGGTTCCCACGCCCGTCTCACCGACGGCCGTGCCTGCTCCTGTTGGTCTTGCCGGTCCTGCCGCGAACGCGGAGCTGTTGCGAGAGGCCCAGCAACATTACGATCGGGCGCTCGCGGCGCAGCGCGCGGGAAACTGGGCGGAATACGGACGGGAGATCGAGCAGCTCGGAGCGACGCTGCGGAGGCTGCGCGGAACGGGCCAGTAACGCGGGCGGCTAGGTCGCCCGCCGGAGAAACTCCTGAACCGCCTTTCTGTAGCTCCGCCCGGTCGTGATGCGCTTTCCGTTCCGCAGCAGCAGCAGCTGGTCGCCCTGGTCGAACGGCTGGGCCTCCCGCACGTGGCGCGTATTCACGATCGTCGACCGGTGAACGCGCAGAAATCTGTCACGCGGAAGCCGCGACTCGAGGTGGGTGAGCGGCTCGCGAACATCGTACGCTACTTCAGCCAGGTGAATCCGGGCGAGGTCGTCCCGAGCCTGGATCCAGTAGATCTCGTCCGGATCCAGAAACAGAATGCGTCCGTTGACCTTCACTCCGATGCGGTCTGAGGACGCGTCGCGCTCGTTCAGCTTCCGCAGCAGGGAGTTGAGCTGACCGGTAATGCCGGGATGGGCGGGCTCACGCAAACGATTTCTCGCGCGATCCAGCGTCTGGTGGAATCGCACGTGATCGACGGGCTTGAGCAGATAATCGAAGGCGCCGAACTCGAAAGCGGATACCGCATAGTCATCGAAGGCGGTGACGAAGATTACGGGGGGCATCTTGTCGGTACCGACTTCAGTGATGACGTCGAAGCCGTCGAGCTCGGGCATCTGCACGTCGAGGAAAACCAGATCGGGGCGCGACTCGCGGATGGCCGCCACAGCCTCCAGTCCGTTCTGGCATTCGGTCACGACTTCGACGTCCGGAACGCGCGCCAGCAGCGCGAGCAATCTCTGCCGGGCGAGAGCCTCGTCGTCGACGATCAGCACCCGCAACGTCTGCGCGATCATTTCCTGGTCGCTCCCGCGAATTGTCCGGCCCCGCCGGACGGTATGGGCGCCGGACCCCGCGCCAGCTTGAACGGAATCGTTACCCGCACCGCGTAGCCGCCTTCTTCACGCGGGCCCGCGTAGAACTCGTAATTTTCATCATAGAGGTGATTGAGACGGGTGCTGGTGTTCGTGAGACCGAGGCCGGTTCCCCGCGAGCGCTCACGCGAGCGCCGCGCCCGGACGCCGACACCATCGTCGAGAATGGAAATCGATAATCTGTCGCCGACGCGGCGCGCGGTGACGAGCACGTATCCGGCGCCCGCGCGCGGTCCGATGCCGTGACGGATCGCGTTTTCCACCAGCGGCTGGAGCAACAGGCTCGGAACGAGCGCGGAGCGCACTCCCTCTTCAATGTTGCAGGTGACCGTCAGGCGGTCCTGAAACCGCACCCGCTGGATGGCTACATAACGGTCGAGCAGCCCCAGCTCGCGATCGAGCGGGACTTCCTGCTCAGTCGATGTAGTCAGAACCAGTCGCAAAAAATCGCTCAGCTCGGACACCATTCGCTCGGCCGCGGCGGGACTGCTGGCGATCAACGCCATTGCGCTGTTGAGCGCGTTGAACAGAAAGTGCGGATTGAGCTGAAGCCTGAGCGTATCGAGCTCCGACTGAACGAGCCTGGTCACGACTCGCTGGCGCTCGGCGGACTCCTTGCTCGCCTCGTGCACGAGGTGCTCGACCCAGGAAGTCGCATAGGTCGCGACCACGCCGAACACGACGAGCATGACCAGCTTCGCCGCTTCATCCAGCGGAGTGATGCGCGCACGCTGAACGGCATCGATCGGGTCCGTGAGCAGCGGGATGCGGTCCGTTCCCCAGAGCCAGACGAGCAGAGCGGCGTACTCAGCGACGGCAAGGGCCGAGATGAAGCCGGCCTTGCGCACCGACGACGCGACCGGCCTGCCCGCCAGCACCACGAAGTACATGACGAAAATCGGAGACCTCAGCGCGAGAACCCCTGATTGGGCAACCGCGTACCCACCGATGATGGCGGTGACCGCGGTCACATCGACGATCGGATTCACGGCCGAGAGCCAGTCAGGCAGCTCGGGTTTCCGGTACCAGACGACGTATTGCCCGACCGTCCAGAGCAGTGTCGGCCCCAGTACGAGAACATTGACCAGATTCAGCGCGGCTGGGAGGTGCGGGGCGTACATGAGCGCCGCCGCGGCCAGCAGGAAAACCACTGCGGCCCGAACTCCATTGAGGATCCTCTCCGCGCGGTCGCGGCGAAGACGAAGGCTCGGCGGTGGGGTGGCGGAGGAAATGGAGAACAGCGGCATCAGTTCAATTTGCTCCGGGAGGTTTGGCTGGGATAGCAGGCCGACGAGGTACCTGCTATCCCCGAAGCGGTTGCGCCGCCTCGTTGCCATGACCACCACCTTCCAGGTCGTTACAAGCTAGGGCGGACCGCCACGAAGACCGATACTATCAGGGTGAAAGACTCCTGGTGGTGGGCCAGTGGCTCCTGGGCAGCGGCGAAGGGGACACCGCGTTCATGAAGCCGCGCAGCTTTTCCTCGTCCAGCGCTCCTTTCGTCCGCACTCCGCTGCACACGTCCACACCGAACGGTAACACCGTGTCGATCGCGGTCGCGACGTTCGCGGCGTT
>DASTTD010000410.1:0-7523 GCA_035760325.1 Gemmatimonadaceae bacterium | reverse complement strand
CATCACCGAGAACACACGCGGCTCCTACCCGCTGCATTACATCCGCAACCACGTTCCGAGCGGACGCGCGGGCCATCCGAGGAACGTCGTTTTCCTGACCGCCGACGCCTTTGGCGTGTTGCCGCCGATCTCGAAGCTCACACCGCAGCAGGCGATGTACTACTTCCTCTCCGGATACACGGCGAAAGTCGCGGGCACGGAGCGCGGCGTGACCGAGCCCCAGGCAACCTTCAGCGCCTGCTTCGGCGCGGTGTTTCTGGTCTGGCACCCCACGAGGTACGCCGAGATGCTCGGAAGCCTGCTCGAGCAGCACAAATCCAGTGTCTGGCTGATCAATACCGGATGGAGCGGGGGCGCCTACGGGACAGGCGAACGAATCGGACTCGCCCACACTCGCGCGATGGTTACCGCCGCCCTCAGTGGATCACTCGACGCGGTGCCGACCGAACCGGATCCCGTCTTTGGTCTTGGAGTCCCCGTCAACGTGAACGGTGTCCCGATGGAGGTCCTCGAGCCCCGTCGTACCTGGAGTGACCCGGCAGCTTATGATGCGCAGGCCCGGAAGCTCGCCGGGATGTTCCGAAAAAATTTCGAGCGATTCGGCGAAGTCAACTCGGCGATCAAGAACGCCGGACCGAGGGCCTGACGCCGGCGCCGGCGAGACGGGAAGGCGCCGTGCGCTTCGAGATACTGCGCGATCCCGTCTGGAACAACATCAGGGTCGACGAGCTCACGCTCTCGCTGCTCGACACCGATGTAGTACAGCGCCTGAGATACGTTCGTCAGCTGGGATGGACCTACCTCGTCTACCCCGGCGCCACTCATACGCGCTTCGAGCACGCCCTCGGCACCCACCACCTCTCGCGCAGAACTCTCGCGCTGCTCAGCGAGGCCGAGCAGTCGACGTCGATCGGCGAGACGGAACAGGCAATCGTCCGGTCAGCGGCGCTGCTGCACGACGTCGGGCACTATCCGTTTTCGCACGCGCTCGAAGAGATCGGAGCGCTTCACCACGAGGACGTCGCGCGGCCGCTGATCACCGAAGGCACGGTTGCCTCGCTTCTGACGCAGAGCCTCGGAGCCGAAGCTCCGGAAATGGTCTTCGATCTGATCACCGGACGCAGCACGAGCAGGCTGCAGGGTCTGATCTCCGGGTCGCTGGATCTCGACAAGATCGAGTACCTCAAGCGCGACGCATTCATGTGCGGCGTCCCGTACGGCGAGATCGACGTCGATCGCCTCACCAATTCCCTCGTGCTCGTCGACGATCCCGATACCGGCCTTCGTTCCCTCGGAGTACGCGAGAAGGCGCTCTCGGCCCTCGAGTCGCTGCTGTTCGCGAAATACCAGATGTACCGGAACGTCTACTGGCATCACGCCGTCCGCAGCGCGACGGCGATGTACAAGCGGCTCGTCGAGGACGCCATTCGTGCCGGCGTCCTCGATGTGGAATCACTCGCGCGTTACACCGACGAGGGGTTGATGCACCGCCTCGAGACGGCGCACCCGACGCCGCTGCTCGTCGCGCTCAAGGAGCGAAAGCTGTACAAGCGGGCCGGTGAATGGCCGGCCGCCGAGATGGAAGGCGAGTCCGTGGAATGGATCGCGACCGATCGCAGGCGCGTCGGTGATGCGGAGGACGCGCTGGCGAGTGAATTCGGATTGGCGCCTGGCGAGCTGCTTCTCGATTATCCCGTGAAGACCCAGATGCTCGGGCTGGACATTCCGGTCCTTCGGCGCAATGACAAGGTGGAGAAGCTGACCGGGGAGGGATGGATAGGGACGATCAATCTCCCTTCCCTCTCTGACCAGCTCTACAAGAGCGCGCGGTGGCTTCGCGTCTTCACGGCGCGGCAGACGACCCTGGACCCGGCCCGGATACTCGATGTCCTGCGAGGATTCGCGGCGACGAGGTAACGGATTGATCGGGGCGCTGCGAGGATTTGCGGCGACGAGGTAACGGATTGATCGGGGTCCTGCGAGGATTGGCGACCACGAAGTAACCGGTGATGGGCCGGCAACCAGAGAGGAACGTTCGGCTCGCTCGTCTATATAAAGATCATGCGATTCGCCAACGCTCTCCTCATTCCTCTCGTCTCGAGCCTGTCCGGCTGCGTTGTGCAGGTACCGGCCGAGGGTCCTCCTCCGTCCCGACCAGCCGCTCGCGCCGAACGCGGCGAGCGGGCCGAAATTGCGGGCGAGAACCCTTACGGCAGGATGGAATCGCGCATCTTCGACCTGGTCAATGCGGAGCGGAAAAAGCGCGGGCTCAAGGCGCTGGCCTGGAATCCGCGACTCGACCGGGCCGCGAAGATTCACGCGCGGAACATGGCCACCTACAGAAAAATGGCGCACGTGATCCCGGAATCCGGCTTACCGACCCTGAGCCATCGAGCTCAGCACGTCTCCTATCCCTACTCGATGATCGCCGAGAATATCGCGCTGGGTTATGCAGATGCGGAGAGCGTCGTCCGGGGCTGGATGGAGTCTCCCGGGCATCGCCGCAATATCCTGAACCCTGGCGTTTCCGAGCTGGGAACGGGCGTGGTCAGCTCCAGGACGGGCGGTCTCTACTTCTGTCAGGTCTTCGGCCGCCAGCTAACCAGCATTTAATCACAAAGATGGTTTTCAACGTGACGTAGAGTGTCGCTGGCAGTCCTCTATTCATGAGCTGCCTCAGCGCTGTCACCGTCTCGTTGCTGCTCGTCCTTCCGGCGGTTGCCACCTCGCAGGGCCTGGTCCCGGCGAACCCCGATTCAGGCACCGTCGCGGCTATTTTCGAGACCAAGGACGCTGCCGCCCGTACCGTCGGGCTCTCGCCCCTTTCCGCGCAGCAGATGCGTCGCGGAGACCGCGAAGTCAGAATCTGGTATTCCGGATTCGGCAATCCGCAGCTGCTCGTGCTGATCAGGCAGAACGGCAACAAGCTCACCGGACGCCTTCTGCTCTGGTGGGATCAGTACTACCTGAACTCGCCCGATTCCGCCGACACGCGCGTCGATAACTTCGTCCGCGCCAACTACGCCTGCGGCCCGATCTCGAAGCGGAACTCCGAGTACGGTGAGGACCGCTGGATCAGCTCCGTTTGCGAAGCGAAGCTCAAGGGCACCCCCGACTGGCGGTCGTTTCTGGCCGAAGTCGAGTCGCACGCTCTCCCGGGCGCACCGGTCGATAAGCAGGCGGAAGATGAGACCTCGGAGCCCGAAAACCTCGGCATCACGGTCGAGCGCCGGTCAGGCAACTCGTATGGAGTCTCGCACTACCACACGGCTCTGATGATCGGTACGCCCGAGCCCGGCCGCGGGCCGAAGCTGCAGGACCTGGTAAACGCGCTGGCCGCGACGGCCAAGCACGAATCCGCGCTGGCCCAGACGCGCTGATACTCCGCTGCGCTACTGGCGCAGCTCCGGAAGCTTTTCGTACAGCTTGAGGGACTGAGGATTCGCGAGCGCCTCCGTGTTCTTGACCGGACGCCCGTGGATCACCTCGCGCACCGCAAGCTCGCTGATCTTGCCGCTGATCGTGCGCGGAATGTCCTCCACCTGCACGATCTTCTGGGGAACGTGAAGCGGGGTGGTGTTCTCCCGGACCCTGGCGCAGATCCGCTCCCTCAGATCATCGTCGAGTGACAGGCCCGGCTGGAGCTTCACGAACAGCACGATTCGCACATCGCCGTGGCCGTCCCGCTCCTGCCCCACGGCGACGCTCTCGATCACCTCGGGCATTTGCTCCACCTGCCGGTAAATCTCGGCGGTCCCGATCCGCACTCCGCCCGGATTGAGCGTCGCATCGCTTCGACCATAGATGATGAAGCCGCGGTTGCGCGTCATCTCCGCCCAGTCGCCGTGTCGCCACACACCGGGGAAGTATTGAAAGTATGCCGAGCGGTACTTCTTTCCGTTGGGATCGTCCCAGAACTCGGTCGGCATGCTCGGGAACGGCTTCGTGCAAACGAGCTCGCCCGGAACGAGGCGCAGAGGCCTGCCATCATGCGCATCGAGAACGTCGACGGCCATGCCCAGGCCCGGCGTCTGTATCTCTCCGCGAAATACCGGAAGGATGGGATTTCCAAGGACGAAGCAGGAGATGATGTCACTGCCGCCGCTGATGCTCGCGAGATGCACGTCGCGCTTGATCTTCGAATACACGTAGTCGAAGCTCTGGTGCGCCAGCGGACTTCCGGTCGAGAGCACCGCCTTGAGCTTCGACAGATCCCGGTTCTCGCGAGGCTCCACCCCGGCCTTCTCGAGCATCGCCAGATACTTCGCGCTCGTTCCGAACACCGTCACCTGCTCGCGCTCCGCCATGTCCCACAGGAAGTCGGGCTTCGGCGCCAGCGGCGCACCGTCGTACAGCACCACCTTCGACCCGACGGCGAGCGAGCTGACCAGCCAGTTCCACATCATCCAGCCACAGGTCGTGTAGTAGAAGATGCAGTCCTCGCGCTTGAGGTCCGTATGGAGAATCAGCTCCTTCATGTGCTGAAGGAGCGTGCCTCCGGCGCTGTGCACCATGCATTTCGGCAGCCCGGTCGTGCCCGACGAGTACATGATGTAGAGCGGGTGCGCGAATGGAAAACGCTCGAATTCCGCCGGCTCGGGCTCGGGACGCCTGATTGGGCCGCTGCTGAGCGACGTTGGCGTTCGTTTCATCGCCGCGGCGGCGGCGGCGGCTTCCGCCGCCTTCGCCTGTGCTTCGATGAACGCGTCCCAAAGGGTTCCGTGACGCACGCCGTCGAGATCGATCGTGCGCTTTCGATACGGCGTGACGATTACGTGCTCGAGCGTGGGAATGCGGAACGCAATCTGGCGCAGCCGCGGCAGGAGGTCGATTTCTTTCCCGTTATACAGATAGCCGTTCGCCGCAAACAGGATCTTCGGCTCGATCTGGCCGAACCTGTCCATGACCCCCTGCGCTCCGAAATCCGGAGAGCATGACGACCAGATCGCGCCGAGTGTCGTCGCCGCGAGCATCGCGACGACAGCCTCGGGAATGTTCGGCAGCAGCGCGGCAACGCGATCGCCTGGAACCACGCCGGCGGTCTTGAGCGCACGGCACATGGTTGCGACCGCTTCCCTGAGCTCGCGGTAGGTGATGGTCTTCTGGAGCCCTTCTTCGTTCCACGACGCGAGCGCGGGCTCGTCGTCCTCGAAGCGCAGCAGGTTCTCGGCGAAGTTCAGGTCGGCGTCGGGAAACCAGCGCGGGCCGTCCTCCGGATCGGGGGGCGCCATGTTGTCCAGCCCCACTCCGACGCGCTCCGCGCCTCCGCCGGTGCCACGGTGGCCGATGATGCCGCAGAACCGCCACGTCAGCGACCAGAATCGCTCCGGGTTCGCGAGCGACCACTCGTAGAGCTGCCAGTACGAGCCCGGCGAGTAGTCGGCGACAGGAGGGCCTCCGCGTTCCTCCACGTACCTGAGGAACTCGGTCATGTTTGCCCTGATGATGCGGTCGGGCGAGGGAGTCCAGAGTGCCTCGCTCATCTAGGCCCGGCCCTCAGCTCGTGGGGGGATTGAACTGTGCGTGCTGCCCCTGCAGCCACGACTTGTGGTAGTCCGGATCCTCGATCTCGAGCGCGGGCTTCGCGACCTTGAGCGGGCGGAAGCTGTCCATCATGACTGCCAGCTCGTCGGTGTACTTCGCGCCAATGCTCGCTTCGGCCCGGCCAGGATGCGGGCCGTGCGGAATTCCGTCGGGGTGGTGGGTGATGCTTCCGAATTCGATTCCCTTCCGGCTCATGAACTCGCTCGACGCGTAGTACAGCACCTCGTCCGAGTCGACATTGCTGTGATTGTACGGCGCAGGCACCGCCTCGGGGTGGAAATCGTACGGCCGCGGGCAGAACGAGCAGACGACGAAGCCATCGCCCTGGAAGGTCTGGTGGACCGGTGGGGGTTGATGCACGCGTCCGACGATCGGCTCGAAGTCGTTGATGTTGAAGGCCCACGGATAGAAGTAGCCATCCCATCCGACGACGTCCAGCGGGTGGTGGTCGAGCATGATCTCGTTGATGCCGTCGTACTGCTTCACCAGGATCGGGAAGTCCCCCATCTCGTCGACGGGCTCGACGTACGTCGGACGCCTGATGTCCCGCTCGGAGTACGGAGCGCCTTCGATGAGCTGGCCGAACTCGTTGCGGTATCGCTTTGGCCACCGCACGTGACCACGGCTCTCGAAGATCAGCATCTTGGGCGGCGCTCCGGTCAGATCGAAGCGGTAGCGGTGGAGGATGCCGCGATGGATGACGAGATAATCCCCTTCGCTGAACGGAAGAACGCCGTACGCGGTCTCGAGCACGCCCTTGCCCTTGCTGACGTAAACCAGCTCGTCCGCCTGGGCGTTCCGATAGAAGTGGGCGTCGTTCTCGTCCGGCTCGCAGTAAAGCATCGCGATGTCCTGATTGAACAGGAGCGGAATGCGGTCGAGGGTGAAGCTGCCGCCTTTCCGCGCGCGTGATGTCAGAAAATGCCGGTGGTGGAGGGTCTGATTCGGATCCGACTCGAACTTTATTTCCCGGACGCGCCGCACTGACTTCACCGTTGTCGGCGGATGAATGTGGTACAGCAGCGCCGATGTCCCGGTAAAACCTTCGTGTCCGACGAGCTCCTCGGCGTAAATCCCGCCGTTCGGCTTCTTGAAGGCGATGTGGCGCTTGCGGGGAATCTTTCCGAGACTGTGGTAGATCGGCATCGCCTAGAGATTCCCTCTCAGATCCTGCTCGCGCTCGAGCGCTTCGAAGAGGGCCTTGAAGTTCCCGGCGCCGAAGCTCTTGGCGCCCTTTCTCTGGATGATCTCGTAGAACAGAGTCGGTCGGTCCTCCATCGGCTTGGTGAAGATCTGGAGCAGATATCCTTCGTCGTCACGGTCGACCAGTATACCGAGCTCGCGAATCGGCGCGAGGTCCTCCTCGATCTTGCCTACGCGCTCGCTCACCGTGTCGTAATACGTGCCGGGCACGCGCAGAAACTCGACGCCTCTGTCGCGCAGCTTGGTGACAGTGTCGATGATGTCGTCCGTGGCGAGGGCGATGTGCTGGCAGCCCGGCCCCTGATAGAACTCGAGGTACTCGTCGATCTGCGATTTCTTCTTTCCTTTCGCCGGCTCATTAAGCGGAAACTTGATGCGCCCGTTCCCGTTCGCCATCACCTTCGACATGAGCGCCGAATACTCGGTGGAAATCGCCTTGTCGTCGAACGAGATGAGCTGGCTGAAGCCAAGCACATCGGCGTAGTACTTCACCCACTTGTTCATCGCGCCGAGCTCGACGTTGCCGACGCAGTGATCGATGTACCTGAGGCCGACCCCTTCGGAATCTCCGCGTCCGGCAAACGGAACGAAGCCAGGCATGAAGAGTCCCTTGTAATTCCGCCGCTCGACGAGGCTGTGGATTGTCTCGCCGTAGGTGTAGATCGCGGCGATCACTATTACACCGTGCTCGTCCACCAGCGCCTTGGGCTCGGCGGCGGGCTTGGCGCCGCGCTCCACCGCGAGGCTGAAGGCCCGGCGTGCGTCGTCCACCCAGA
>DASTTD010000409.1:0-2217 GCA_035760325.1 Gemmatimonadaceae bacterium | reverse complement strand
GTTTCCGTCGTGGAACCGTCTTGTGCGAAGCGTAATCGCCGGCAGGCCGGGCGAGTGAAGGTGCCCAACCGGGTCGCATCCAGACCGCTCCATTCACCGCTAACCCCCCGAAGCCCTGCCATCCCCGGAATTGTCGGTCTGGCGTGAGTCCTGCCGGATAACCGGGGCTGGACATTTAAAGCAATAAGGGGGAACAATGCACAACGCACGCTTTAGACTGATGGCCGGACTGGCGGGGGCGACTTTGTCCCTCTTCGCCGTCACGAGCTACGGTCAGACCCCGGCTACGACGGAGGGCGACTACAGCTCGCAGACCACCGCGCAGCCCACTCCGCCCGTCACGCCTGAGCCGTCCGGTACCGCAACTGACCCGATCACCCCGGGCACCCAGACCGATATCGTCACGACGACGGAGACTACTACCTGGAGCTTTCCGGGCGGCATCTGGGGAATTCTGGCAGTCGGCGCACTGGCGATTTTGATCCTGTTCGCTTTGTTCCGCGGACGGGACACGACCGTCGTGAAGGAGACTTACACCACGGCCGGCACTGCACCAGGCACGCGCACCGTGAGCACGGGAACCGCGGTTGACGATCGGACCCTGACTCCGCGTGCCGCGTCAGGAACGGAGCCCGGCACCAGAGGCGGGATGAGCGACCCTAACACCCGGCTTTGACCCAGCCGCTGCGCAGGTCGGTAGCGCCGTGGACTCCTCGAGCACACGGTAACAAAAAAGGCGCGGATTTCTCCCGCGCCTTTTTTGTGCGGGTCACGTCGCAATGCCTGCTATGGCGCATCTTCCTCCGCTATCATCTGGACTCCCGTTTCTGCGCATGACATTCCGATAGCCCTGCCTTGCCAAACAATCGAGACGATCGCCTCGGCCTGGACGACCCCATCTCGCGCCGGGACTTCCTCAACGGTGTCCTCCTCACCGGCGCCGGCCTGCTCCTCCACGACAAAGCCCCCAGCGTCTCGCCTGACGATGCCTTCAACGGCTATGGCGGTATCGGGGACTACCGACACTCCAACGGGAACACCTGGGAGGTCCTCAGCGCCGGCCACGCCATGCGCGACGGCGCTTTCGAAAAGCGCATCTCGAGCGCCACAGACACCGGCGAGATCTACGACCTCGTCGCCGTCGGTGGCGGAATCTCGGGACTCGCCGCCGCGATCTTCTTCCAGAAATACAAAGGAGGACGCGCGCTCGTCATCGACGACCACCCGATCTTCGGCGGCGAAGCGAAGCGCAACGAGTTCCTCGTCGACGGGCAGCGCCTCACCGCGCACCAGGCCTCGGCCATCTTCCTCGTGCCACAGAAAGGCGGCTACACCGATCGCTTCTACGAGATGATCGGAATGGATCGCACCTCGTTCAACTACCAGACGTGGCGCGGGCCGTCGCCCGAGATGCCGCTCAATCACTCGCCGTACGGGATGCCGAGGAACTACGGCTTCTACTTCGGACCGCAGTTCGGCCAGCGACCAGGCGTGTGGGTGATGGATCCGTGGCGCCGAAAGCTCGAGGGCGCGCCTATCAGTGAGACCGAGAAAGCGGAGCTGCTGCGATGGGGAACGAACCGCGTTCAGGTACCAGGACCGCGGATCGAAGGCGACGCCATCTCGCGGCAGCTCGACTCCATCACGCTCGAAGATCACTTGATGGCGCGATACACTATCAGCCGCGAGACCGTGCGAAAGTTTCTATCGCCGGTCGAAGGCGGCGGATACGGTCTCGGTCCGGACGTGCTGTCGGCCTACTGCAACTACGCGATCGAGAATCAGTTCCCCGAAGACGGCGACGACGAGCTCGGCGACCAGATGTTCCCCGACGGCAACGGTGGAATCGCGCGACTGATGGTGAAGACGCTCATCCCCGACGCCTTCGCCGGTCCGCGCACCATCGACGCCGTATGGCAGAATCGTGTCGACTTCCGCGCGCTCGATCGCGCCGGACAGCCGACGCGCATTCGCCTCAGCTCCACAGTCGTTCGTGTCGAGCATGCGGGCGATCCCGCCAGCGCACCGCATGTCGTCCTCACCTACGTCAAGGCCGGGAAGCTTTATAAAGTCAGAGCGCGCTCAGTCGTAATGGCGGGCGGCTCCTGGACGACCAGGCGCATCGTCCGCGACCTGCCGGCGAGCCATCGCCACGCCTACTCGCAGTTCTATCGATCGCCGTGTCTGATGGCGAACATCGCCGTCCACAATTGGCGC
>DASTTD010000408.1:0-3557 GCA_035760325.1 Gemmatimonadaceae bacterium | reverse complement strand
TTGAGGCGCGAGCTTACCGCGCCGCCGAGCACGTGGTTCAGCGCGAGCATCGAGAGATAGTCGGGATCCGTCGCCTGGAACCCCGCCTGTCCGATCCGTACCGACGACTGGACGGAACCCGGGCGGTCGATGAGGATGATTCGCGTTCCCGTGTACTTCCGAACCGGATTGGCGACGGGGCCCATTGCCTGCCGCGTCGCTGTCCAGCTCCCGAATGCCCTTTGCGCGACGTTGCGCGCTTCGGCGGGTGTGATGGCACCTACCAGCAATAGCGTCGATGCCGATGGCGCGAACATCGTCCGGTGCCATGCAACGACATCGTCGCGCGTCAATCCACCGATCGTCTCGGTCGTACCCTCTGTCGGACGCGAGAAGGGCGCGGTGCTGTCGAACGCCGCCCGGATGAACGCATCCTCGGCCAACCCCCGGGCTTGCGCCCGCCGCTGCTGATACGCCGCCAGGGCCTGGTTCTTAACCCGCCCGAATTCGCTCTCGGGAAAGCTCGGAGAAATGACCGCTTGCGCCGCCAGAGCGAGCGCATCCGGGAAAACGTTCTTGAGAGCAACTACGTCCGTGAACGAAATGCTGAATCCGCCGCCGGCCGCGAATGCGGCTCCCATGGATTCCATCCGGCGGGAGAACTCGGCCCCCGTCAACCCGCCGGCGCCCTCCGAAAGAAGCCGTCCGGCAAGCGAGGCAAGACCGTTCTTCGCTGCCGGCTCCCGCATGGCGCCCGCATCGATGATGAGCCTTCCCTCGACGACAGGCAGGGTGTGCTTCTCTACGACGATGACCTTGAGCCCGTTGTCGAGCGTGAATTGATCGACTTTCGGGAATGCGTATGGCCGGAGCGGTCCCGGCCCGGGCGGCTTCACCTGCGCTTGTGCAACGGTCGCGGCGCCGAGCGCGATTGCGAGTGCCGCGAGTCTGGTCCTGCTGAATATGTGCGGCATTATTTCGTCCCCGCTGTAGTCGGTGTCGCTGGCTTCCTGACCGGTACGTAAACACCGATCACGCGATTGGCGGGCACCAGTCTCTCCCGGGCGAGCGCGTTCAGATCGGCCAGTGTCACCTTGTCGAAATCACTCAGTACCTTGTTGACGTAATTGGCGTCACGGAAGTAGGTCCACCCTTCAGCGAGCCTGTCCGCCCTGCCTCCGAATCCGCCGGTGGTCTGCAGGCCGTTGACGAACGCGAACCTCTCGGACGCGCGGGCGCGCTCGAGCTCCGCCTGCGTAAAGTTTCCACCCACCTTGCCCAGCTCGCCGATCAGTGCGCGCTCGAGAGAATCGGCGCTGGAGCCCGGCCTCCCGGTGGCCATGAAGACGAGCATGTCGGCGCCATCGGCGTAGCCGAAGTTGAATCCGGCAACGGTAGTGGCGATCTGGTCCCTGCGCACCAGCGCATCATACAGCCTCGACGAGCGACCGCTGCCGATCACGTCGCCAAGCAGGGTAACGATGGGAGCTCTCTTGTCCTTGGCGGCGGGCATGCGATAGGCTACATAGACCCGCGGCGCGGGAGCGAGAGGATCCTCGACCACGAATCGCTGCTCGCGGCCGATCGAAGTCGGGACGTTCATGTTGGCGAGCGGCGGTACGGCAGGACCACGGGGGATCGCCGCGAAATGTTTGCGCACCAGCGCCTTCGCGCTTGGGATGTCGATGTCGCCCGCTATGACGAGAACGGCGTTGTTGGGCGCGTAGTAAGTCTTGAAGAAATTGTGAACGTCCTGGATTGTCGCGGCCGAAAGATCTTCCATCGAGCCGATCACCGAATGGCTGTAGGGATGATTTGCCGGGAAAACCGTCGCCTGCAGCTTCTCGAACCACCCGCCGTAAGGCTGGTTGTCGACGCCTTGGCGGCGCTCGTTCTTCACCACCTCGCGCTGGTTGTCGAGCTTAACCTGGTCGACCGTTTCCAGCAGGTTCCCCATGCGGTCGGCCTCGAGCCAGAGTGCGAGCTCCAGCTGGTTCGACGGTACCTGCTCGAAGTAATTGGTGCGGTCGGTGTTGGTGGTGCCGTTGATGTCAGCGCCACCACGTCCTCCCGCCGCTTCCAGCAGCGCGAAGTGCTGCCCCTTGGCGACGTTCTTCGAGCCCTGGAACATCATGTGCTCGAACAGGTGGGCGAAGCCGGTGCGGCGCGGCTGCTCGTGCTTCGATCCGACGTTGTACCAGACGACGACGGCGGCCACCGGGGTCGACCGGTCGACGTGATAAATGACCTTGAGTCCGTTCGGGAGCTGGTCTTCGACGTAATCGATCCGCAGCTCCGGACTTCCTCCCTGCATTGTCCTGCTGTTTGCCGCCTGCGCGCCGGCGGTGCCGGCGGCGACGAACAACAGAGAGACCGCTGCGACTGAGCGGAGTCTCATTCGAACCTCCAATGAGTTGGGTTCCCAAGGCTGGAACGGGAGCCTTCGGAAGGGACAGGCAAGATACGGGGAAGTACTGGGGGGTGAAAGGCTCTAACCACCACGAACTACGAACGCGGAACGACCTCTTCTGTGTAGAAGTACAAACTCAGAACTACCTGTTCTGGGCGATGGTTGCCGGTAGCGCGGGTACGTGTCTGTGCGCGTAGACCCGCAACCGACCACACCCAACTATTACACACAACAGGTAGTTCTTCGTTTGCAGTTCTGTCGTTATTCGTACCGCAGCGACTGAATTGGATCCAGCGCCGCCGCTCTCCTCGCCGGCCACACCCCGAATACGATTCCGACGAATCCCGAGAAAAAGAATGCCAGCAGAATCGACGACGGCGCGACGGCGGTGTTGAAGTTCCCGAACTGCGCGAGGGCGATCGCGCCTGCCCAGCCAAAGAATATTCCGCCGATTCCTCCAAGGAGGCACAGCACCACCGCCTCGATCAGGAACTGAAGCAGAATGTTTCGGGGCGTTGCGCCAAGCGCCTTGCGCACTCCGATCTCGCGCGTCCGCTCAGTCACCGAGACCAGCATGATGTTCATGATGCCGATGCCGCCGACGAGCAGACTCACCGCCGCAATCCCCGAGAGAAGGAAGGTGAAGATCTGCGTCGTCTCGCCAAGAGTATTGAGGAAGTCCGCCTGGCTCCGGATCTGAAAGTCGTCGTCGCGGCCCGGCCTCAGCCGGTGCTCGCGGCGAAGGACTTTCTGAATCTCCGCCATCGCGTTGGGGATCAGCTCCTCGCTCGCGGCTATCACTCCGATCTGCCGGATGCGGTCCGTTCCGAACACACGGAACTGCGCCGTGCCCAGCGGGATCAGAACCTGATCGTCCGGATTTCCGAAGCCGCCGACCGCGCCTTTGGGCGCGAGCACCCCGATCACCTCGAATTGTATTCCCCGCAGCCGGACGTTCTGTCCGACCAGATCCGCCGGCGACGCCGCGCCCAGATTCTCGGCGACCGTCGCCCCGAGCTCGACGACGCGCCGGCTCTCCTTGTCCTCCGCTTCCGTGAACATGCGGCCTGCATCGAGCGTGTACTTCCTCACCTCTGGATAATTCGCCGTCGTTCCAATGACCTGGGTATTGGTGTTGGTCCCCAGGTACTGCACCTGAAAGTTGCGC
>DASTTD010000407.1:0-2211 GCA_035760325.1 Gemmatimonadaceae bacterium | reverse complement strand
GCCGCAGGCGGCTGATCAGCTCGAGCGGCGTATCCTGCGGGAAGGTTACCACGAGATCGACGCACTCGAGAGCGGCGAGAACGTAGGCCCGCTCCGCTTCGGTACGGATCGGACGCGCGGGACCCTTCAGGCGCCGAACTGAAGCGTCCGTGTTCACTCCGACGACGAGCGCTTCCCCGGCGGCGCGAGCGGCTGTCAGCAGGTCGATGTGGCCGGGGTGCAGAAGATCGAAGACCCCGTTGGTGAATACCACTCCGTCCTTTCTCGCTGCCCGCCACCGCTCTGCCTGCGCCCACGTCGCGATTTTTCTCGCGGGATTTCCAGGCGTCAGAGACGGCTCCTCACCAATGGATGGAAGTGGAGGACCTTCTCCCTGTCGAAAGGAAGCGGGATCACCTCGTGGTAGTCCGCCGAGATCGTGATAATCGTCGCTCCCCGCTCAATGGTGATCAGCTCGGCCCCCGGCGGCATCTCCAGGGAATCCGCGAGCGCGACGAGCCGCCTGGTGATGTGCTCGTCCGTCTGGGTGGTGGCGAAGCGCGCCTCCTGACCCATCGCGTCCTTGAACTTGTAAAAGCGGAAGTAGGCCTCCGCAGCGGGATAGGCGAAATATCCGGCGGCGGCCAGGAGAAGCAGCGGGAGAAGGCACCCGAGCGTGCTTATCCCCCGCCGTCTTACCACTGAGACTGGGCTCCCTCGACCAGATCGTTGACGATGCGATCGATCGCCTGCTTCCTGCCTCCCGCTTCACCACGCTCCTCGTATTGTCCCTCTGCCTGGAGATTCTTCCGCTGCCACAGAGTCTTGCCCGTCACCTGGTCGATCATCTCGATGTCGACTACGAGGTGCAGCATGCGCCGGGCGCTCGTCGCGCTCCTGTTCGCGGCGTTGAAGCCGATCGGGATATCGGTTTCGTAGCGCTGGATCGTGCCGCGCACGAGAGCGTTGGCCCTGGATTCAGAGGCGTCACGAAGTCCGAGGCGGTCGTGAAGCCGCGCGCGGAGGGCGTCGGTGAGCTCGCGCTGGAGCTCAGGGGTAGCCGTCTGGTTCTCGAAGGGAACGATGGCGACCGTCCTGACGTGAGAAGGTAGACCCCCGCCCGCAAACCCGTAGGGGATGCAACCGATCAGTCCCAACAGGACAAGACTATAAGCCCCAGATCGACGCATCGAAAGATCCAATTGCATCACGCAGTACGGTCAACCGCAGGCGGCGGCGGGCCCGGGGAACCTCGTAAGTGACGACACCAGCGCCTGTTCGCGAGAGCGTTTCAGTGATGTTTCCGCTCGAAACGTGGGCGAGAGCAACCAGCGTGTCGCCGCGAGCCGTCACTCGCCATTCCGGCGGACGACCGACATCGGCGCGGAGCACACCACCTTCCATTGCCACGACCGTATCGCGCAGCGCGGGGATCGCCAGTCTTCCGAGCGCCGCCCAAAGGAGCGGGACCGGAGGAAGATATTTCTGCACGAGGTCGCGGCCCGGCGCGCTGAGAGTATCTCCGATCAGTATCGCGGTTCCGGCGCCCACGCCGCCGCCAAGAAAGAAATCCAGCCGCGCGCTGTCGGGATAAGCAGTGCGCACCGCGCCATCTCCGCGCGCGGCAATATCGCCTTCCTCATACTCCCACTTGAAGGTCACGTGGCGATGACCACCGGGAAGCCCGAGCGACGGGAGCGATCGGTCGGGTGCCGGCGTTCCCCTGAGCGGAGGCAGCGGCCGCGCGCACGCGAGCGTTGCACAGGCAAGAAGCAAGGCGCCGAGTCTCATCGTGCTTCGACTCTCAGGATCCGGTCGCCCTGCACGATCCCGTCGAGCACATCGTAACCGCTGACGAGGCGCGCGAAGATCGTGTAGTGCCCATCCAGGTGCGGCTGGGGCGAATGGGTGAGGAAGTACTGACTGCCACCCGTGTCCGGGCCGGACAGCGCCATGCCGACGGCGCCTCGCTCGTAGCGGTGGCGGTTCATCTCGTCGCGGATCGAGTACCCGGGCCCGCCGTTTCCGTCGTCGCGGGGATCACCATCCTGCGCCACGAAGTTGGGCACCACGCGATGAAAGCGGGTGTTACGGTAGTACCCCGACCGCGCCAGGGAGAGAAAGTTCGCCACGGTGACCGGCGCGTCGGCGCCGTGCATCTCGAGCACCAGCGGGCCCCGCTCGGTATGAATCGTCGCGCGGAGATTGCGTCCGGACAGCACGGGCACGACC
>DASTTD010000406.1:0-7406 GCA_035760325.1 Gemmatimonadaceae bacterium | reverse complement strand
TTGTCCCAGGTGGCGCGAGAGATGTTTCCATCGACGACCTTTCGCATCTCGGCCGACTCGGCGTTGTCCAGGAAAAGTCCGGTACCGGCGATGAACTTGAGGGCGTTCCATTCGATGGGATTGTGACTGGCGGTGATGGCGAGCCCACCCGAGGCGTGGTGGTACTCTACTGCCATCTGGACTGTCGGAGTCGGGACCATCCCGATGTCCATCACGTTGCAGCCCACCGACTGGAGGGCGGCGTGAACGACCGGCTGGAACATCGGGCCGGATACACGACTGTCCCGTCCCACGACGATGGTGGCGTGACCGGATCCCGATTTTGCGAGTGCCCACGCGCCGAAACCCGCCGCGAACTTCGCGACGATTTCCGGCGTCAGCGCTTCACCGACGCGCCCGCGCACGCCCGAGACACTCACCATCAGACCTTCGTAAGCCATTCGCGCGCCGCCTCCTAACCGGGAGTCAGTGGAAGTCCGGTAATTTAGTCGGCCAGCGCGCATTCGGACGCGTGGCGGCGCGCAACGGACGCGTGGTACGGTCTCGCGGATAGATTAACTTCCCGGACAACCAGTCCAATCCGCGGTCGTCAATTCTTCCAGCTCAGTCGCGCATGACACGCATCTTCGACGAAGATCAGCAGGCCCGGTTCGGCACTCGAGCCATCCACGCCGGTCAGCGGCCGGACATGCTTTCGGGGGCGATCATGACCCCGATTTACACCACCTCCACCTACGTGCAGGAGGGGCTGGGCAAGAACAAGGGCTACGAGTACGCGCGTGGAAAGAACCCGACCCGCGAGGCCCTGGAGCGGAACGTCGCCGCGCTCGAGGGCGGAACCCACGGCTTCGCGTTCAGCAGCGGGATGGGCTGCACGGACTCGATCATGAAGCTGTTCAAGTCCGGAGATCACATCGTGTGCGGCGAGAGCACGTACGGCGGCACCTTCCGGCTGTTCGACAAGATCCTGAAGAACTTCGGTCTGACCTTCTCCTACGTGGACAGCCGCGACCCCCAGTGTGTCGCCGACGCCTGCCGTCCGACGACGGTGGCCATCATGATGGAGACGCCCACCAACCCGTTGATGCGGATCACGGATCTCTCCGCGGTCGGAGACATCGCCAGGCGCGCGAACGCGCGATTCATAGTCGACAATACGTTCGCATCGCCCTACTTCCAGCGACCGTTCGAGCACGGCGCCGACATCGTCTATCACTCCACCACGAAGTACCTGAACGGCCACAGCGACATGGTCGGCGGGCTCGCCGTAGTTCGTGACGACGAGCTGGCGGAGAAGATGCAATTCATTCTCAACTCCTCCGGCGCCATCCCCGGCGCGTTCGATGCCTGGCTCGTGCTGCGCGGCACGAAGACGCTTCATCTACGGATGCCTCGCCATGACGAGAACGGCCGGCGCATCGCGGCGTGGCTGGCTGAGAAAATCGGCCACGAGAACGTGATATACCCGGGCCTGGAGTCACATCCCCAGCACGCGCTCGCCAAAAAGCAGATGAGCGGCTTCGGCGGCATGATCTCCATTCTCACTGGAAGCAGAGAAAGGGCGGCGAAGATTCTCGGCAGGGTAAAGGTATTTTCCCTCGCCGAATCACTCGGGGGCGTCGAGAGTCTCATCAGCCACCCCGCCTCCATGACCCACGCGTCGGTGCCCATCGACCGGCGCAACGAGCTGGGCATCACCGACGATCTGGTCCGCTTGTCCTGCGGAGTCGAGGACGTGGAGGATCTCCTTGCGGACCTGGAGTACGCCTTCGGATGAAGATACTGGTCGTCGGCGGCGGCGGACGGGAACATGCGCTCGCCTGGAAGCTTCGCCGCGACGATCCGACCGCCGAGATGATCGCCGCGCCGGGAAATCCGGGGATTGCCGCTCTGGCGCGGTGCGTTCCGGTCGCCGCTGACGACGTCAAAGCTCTCGCCGCGCTGGCCGAAGAAGAGCGTGTAGACCTGACCGTGGTTGGACCGGAGCGTCCTCTCGAGGCGGGAATCGTCAACCTGTTTCAGGCGCGCGCTCTGCCGATCTTCGGACCGACGCGCGAAGCCGCGCGCATCGAGACGTCCAAGCGCTTCGCGAAAGATCTGATGGTAGAGCACGGAATCCCAACCGCGCGCGCCGTTCACCACAGCGACCCCCGGGAGGCCAAGCTCGCTCTCTCGGCATTCACCGCACCGGTTGTCATCAAGGCTTCCGGACTCGCCGCGGGAAAGGGCGTGATAGTGGCGCAAAGCGCGACAGAGGCCGAGCGCGCGATCGACGCCATGCTGAGCGACCGCGTCTTCGGAAACGCCGGACGCGAGATCCTGATCGAGGAATTCATGGAGGGGGAAGAGCTGTCTCTCTTCGTCGTCACGGATGGCGAGCGCGCGATCCCGCTCCTCCCCGCGCGCGATCACAAGCGTCTGCTGGACGGTGATCTCGGTCCGAACACCGGCGGAATGGGAGCCTACGCACCCGCGGCGCTCGGTAGTTCCGGACTGCTGCGGGAAATCACGACGCGGATCATCGAGCCGACACTCGATGCCATGAGGGAGAAGGGATCGGCGTTTCGCGGGCTGTTGTATGCCGGGTTGATGATCACGTCCGACGGACCGAAGGTGGTGGAGTTCAACTGCCGCTTCGGCGATCCGGAAACCCAGGCATTGATGCCACTTCTCGATTCGTCTCTTCTCGAGCTTCTTGCGTGCGCCGCGGGGGGCTCACTCGCGGAATGCGAGCTGCCGCGATGGAAGCCACTCGTGGCGGTGGCGACCGTGCTCGCGGCCGGCGGTTATCCCGACAAGCCGCGCGCCGGCGATGTCGTTCGACTTCCAGCGCCGGAAGGAGAGATCGAGCTGTTCCACGCCGGAACCGCCCTGGATCCCGCCACCGGTCAGCTCGTGACGGCGGGTGGGCGCGTCGTCGCTGTCACGGCGACCGGCAGCACTCTCGGCGAGGCACAGCAGCGCTCCCTCGCCTATGCCGAACGGGTTGCCTTCGAGGGCAAGCAGCTTCGCCGCGATATCGGTGCGCGGGAGCTGACGCAAAGTGCCCGAGCTTCCTGAAACGGAGACGATCGCCCGCGATCTCGACGCGGCGATACGGGGGCGCAGAGTCGTCGCCGTAACGGTTCGGAAAGCGGACGTCCTGAGGGAGGTAAAACCCCGGGCGTTCGCGAAGAAGCTGCGCGACGCGCGGATACTTCGAGCCTGGCGCCGCGCGAAACTGGTCGTCACCGACCTCGACACTGGCGATCACCTCGTCGTCCAGCCGCGATTCACTGGCGCGCTTCTGATCGACGACGGATCTCTGGCACCCGAACACCTTCGGTACTCGACGCTGAGAATGGATCTCGACGATGGCCGCTCATTGCATTACGCCGACGTCAGGCGACTGGGCACGGTCGCATTGATGAGCTCGTCCCGGTTCACGGAGTATTCGGCCGGGCTGGGAATCGAGCCACTTGACCGAACATTTACCGCAGCGCATCTATCGGGCGTTCTTCGGGCCGCCACCCAGCCCGTCAAGCGTCTCCTGATGGAGCAGAGAAAAATCGCCGGCATCGGAAACATCTACGCAAACGAAGCGCTGTGGCGCGCGCGCATCGACCCGTCGCGCGCGGCCATGAGGCTGTCGGTCGAGGAAACGATGGTCCTTCGCGACTCGATAGTCGCGGTGTTGTCGGAGGCGATCGCGGCTCGCGGAACGAGCTTCCGTGACTACCGCGATGCGAGCGGGAATCCCGGCACGTTCGTGGGGAAGCTCGCCGTTTATGGGCGGGGTGGGCTTCCCTGTCACCGCTGTGGAGCGCGGCTCGTCTCCACGCATGCGATCGACGGCCGCGCGACTACCCTCTGCGTCAGGTGCCAGACCTGAATGATCGGTGACCAGCATCCTCGCCGGGTGAAGAAACTCCGATGATCCGCGGTATCGCTCGCCTCGAGCACGTCCCCACCAGCGACGCGCAGCTGTCGATCATGCGCTCCACCGTCCGCGATGGCGCCGCCGATCGCCCCGGGATCTACCGGATGGTTTCGGGAGACGGAGAGGTTTTATACGTCGGCAAATCGAAGCGGGTGCGGTCACGTCTGCTCAGCTATTTCCGCTGCGCGTACCCCGAAGACAAGGGCGCGCGCATCCTTCGCTCGGCGGAATCGATCGAATGGGAATACACGCCGAGCGAGTTCGCGGCGCTGCTCCAGGAGCTGAGGCTGATCAAGAGGTTTCGCCCGCGGTACAACGTGGCGATGAAGCGCGACGCGCGACACTACTCGTTCATCAAGCTGACGAAGGGGCCGGCGCCGAAGCTGGTCGTCGTTCGCGGCGCATCGGGCGACGATGCGGCGACGTATTACGGACCGTTCGTCGGGGCGGAGAGAGTTGGCGAAGCCCTCCGTGAGCTGAACGACGTGACGATGATGAGAGACTGCCGCGGCGACATGAAGATGTTCTTCAGCGACCAGCACGAGCTCTTTCAGGTGTCGCCGCGGACTCCCGGCTGCATACGGCACGAGATCGCCAAGTGCCTCGGCCCATGCGTCGGCGGCTGCTCAGCCGGCGAATATGACGAGCGTGTTGCGCTGGCCAAGGCGTTCCTCGACGGCTCCGACGATGGTCCGCTGGATGTGCTGCGCGTGAAGATGGAGCGGCTGAGCGCGGAGATGGAGTTCGAGCGGGCCGGTGTCTACCGCGACAAGCTGCAGCGGCTGGAGGCGCTGAGGGCCCAGTTCGGGCGGCTCAGATTCGCGGTGGAGAATCTTTCATTCATGTACACGGTGCCCGGTCACGAGGGAGATGACCGCGTTTATCTCATCCGGCGCGGTGTGGTGCGGGCAGAGGTCGGGAAGCCGCGCTGCTCGAAGGACCGCCGCACCATGAAGCAGCTGGTGGGCGACATCTTTGCTCAGAAGGAGACGCCGACCGCGCAGGTTCCGACGCACGAGATCGACGAGCTGCTGCTGCTCTCCTCGTGGTTTCGGCGATTCCCGGACGAGATGCGCAGGACGAAGCAGGTCAGTTGACCTGCCCGTCGTCGCTGCGTTCCCCCTCCCAACGTTGCACCAGATGCTGTTCGACCTGAAGATGATCGAGCATCCTGGCGACGACGAAATCGACCAGATCGGATATCCGTTTCGGTCGATGATAGAACCCTGGAGCGGCAGGCATCACGACCGCCCCCGCGCGCGTCAGCCGCAGCATGTTGCCGAGGTGTATGGCGCTGAGCGGAGTTTCTCGCGGCACCAGAATGAGCTTGCGTCTTTCCTTGAGCGTAACGTCGGCCGCACGCTCGATAAGAGAGCGAGAGGCGCCGGCCGCGATCGCGGCAAGCGTACCCATCGAGCACGGACAGACGATCATCCCCGCGGTCAGCGCGGATCCCGACGCGGGAGGAGCGCCACGATCGTCGTTGCTGTATGTCTGGATGCAGGAATCCCACCCATCTGCACCTACCGCCTCGCGAAGCGCGCCGATCGACGTTATTCCCATTTCGGCGTCGAGGAGACGCAGCCCGTACTTGGATACGATCAGCGAGACTGGGCGGTGCGCCGCGGTCAGCTGCTGGAGCAGCCTCACCGCGTAGGGCGCTCCGGAGGCGCCGGTAATTCCCACCACAATCGGCGGCGCGGCGGTCATCGAAGCAGCCGCTCCGTGATGACAAACCCGAGAAACACGATGCTGATCACCCCGTTCATCGTGAAGAACGCCGCGTCCAGCCGCGAAAAGTCGTGTGGTTTGACGAGGGAATGCTCGTAAAGAAGCAGACCCGCTGCCACTGCGACGCCGATGAAATAGATCAGTCCCGCCCCTGCCCCGATTCCGGCCAGTGCGAGGCCGACGATAGTCAGACCGTGCAGATCTCGGGCTATAGTCAGCGCGCGCGCCTCACCGAACGCCGCCGGGATCGAATGAAGCCGGTTCTCCCGATCAAAGCCAACGTCCTGAAGCGCGTACAGGATGTCGAAGCCGCCCACCCAGCTCGCTACCGCTACCGCGAGCGCGATCAGCATCCACCACGGGTCGCTCCACGCCCCGGTGATGGCCAGATACCCACCGACCGGCGCGATCGACAGCCCGACCCCGAGAACGAGGTGCGACCAGCGTGTGAAGCGCTTGGTGTAGCTGTAGAAGAAAACCCACGCCAGCGCGACGGGCGCCAGCGCCAGGCAAAGCGTATTGAGCTGCGACGTCACCAGGACGAAGACAATTGCCGCTACGGCGACGGCAGCCGCGGCTTCGCGGACACTCATCGCCCCCGCAGGAATCTCCCTCGCGCTGGTACGTGGGTTTCGCGCGTCGATCTCCCGGTCGACGATACGGTTGAACCCCATCGCCGCAAACCTGGCGGCGGTGAACGCGAGGATGACCCACACCACATCGCCAATGGTGATCACGGCCACGTAGCTGGCGAGGACCACACCGACCAGCGCGAAAGGCAGCGCGAATACGGTGTGCGGCAGCTTGACGAGATTCACGTGACGCAGGAATGGCCCCGCGCGCCCCTGACCGGTCCTGAACGTCTGCCCTTCGCGCACAGGTGTCATTCCGCGCGCCGCTCGCGTGCGTCCGGTTGCGCGGAGCCGGCATTCGTCTGCCATTGCTCCGACCGCGCCCCCGGTCCGAGTCCGAGCTTCGACCACATGGCGTCGACGCTGCGCTTCGTCGATTCGTCCATCTCGATCAGCTTCGGCCAGTTGCGGGTGAAGCCCTCTTCCGGCCACTTCCGCGTGGCGTCGATTCCCATTTTCGAGCCGTAGGTGAAGGAACGGCTCGAGTGGTCGAGTACGTCGACGGGCCCCATCGAAAAACGAACATCGCGCTCGGGATCGATGTTGTTGAGCGCGACCCACCACGCCTCCTCCTTTTTCCGCACGTTCACCCACTCGTCGACGATGACGAGTACCTTCGCGAGCGACATCAGCCCCTGCCCCCAGAGCGCATTCATCACCTTGAACGCCTGGCCCGGATACTCCTTGCGAATCGAGACGAAGACGAGGTTGTGAAAGATGCCCTCTGCGGGCATGTGGTAATCCACGATCTCCGGGATGGTGAGCTTCAGTAGCGGGAGGAAGATCCGCTCGGTCGCATGACCGAGGTAGAAATCCTCCATCGGGGGCCGCCCCACGATCGTCGCCGGGAAGATCGGGTTGCGGCGCATCGTGATCGCGGTGACGTGAACCTGCGGATAGAGGTCCGCGAGGGAATAGAAACCGGTGTGGTCCCCGAACGGCCCTTCCGTCACAAGTGACTCACGCGGATCGATGTAGCCCTCGATGACGAAGTCCGCCTCAGCGGGTACCTCGAGGTCGCACGTGAGCGCCTGCGCCAGCATCACCGGCGACTTCCGCAGGAATCCCGCGAAAAGAAACTCGTCGATCGTGGGGGGGAGCGGCGCGCTCGCCGAGTACATCGA
>DASTTD010000405.1:0-8046 GCA_035760325.1 Gemmatimonadaceae bacterium | reverse complement strand
TGCTGGCGGGCGATCCCGTCACGCTTGAGGCCGCCGGCGTAGAACGCCGCTTCCGAGTGGTCGGAGATTCCGATGTAGCTCCATCCACGCTCGCGCGCTCCCTCGGCCATGTCCGCAATCGAGGATGTACCGTCGGAATACTCGGAGTGACAGTGCAGGATGCCCCGCAGATCGTCGTAGACGACCACATCCGGCAATGTCCCGGCAGCGGCAGCTTCGACTTCACCCATTCCTTCTCGCATCTCGGGAGGAATCCACGGCAGGCCCAACGCCTTGAACAAAGCTTCCTCGTCCGCGATCGAGATCCTCTTTCCTTTTCTGAAGGCGGAGTTTCCCTCGAGCGTCACACCCTTGGCGTTGGCGAGCTCCTTCAGGCTCTCGATGTGAGCGCTGCTTCCAGTCGCACGCCACAGTGCCACTCCGTAGTCGCCGCGGGGCACGCAGTGGAGATCGAGGTGCGTTCCATCCACGAATCGAAGGTCGACGGACCCCGGCTCCGCCCCGATAGCTGCTTTCCTCACGCCGGGCACGCGCGAGAAAGATGCGGCGACGTCCACTGGATTCGCCGAGCACTCGGCGACGATGTCGATGTCAGCGACGACCTCGTTGTGCCGGCGTACCGATCCCGCGATATCGGCGCGCGTGACGTCGGGATGCTTGACGATGCTGGCCAGCAGCAGGTGCGCCTCGATCGCGGCCTGCGGAAACCTCTGCAGGTGAGTGTTTCTCTTCAGCACCTCGATCCCTTTCAGGATCCGCTCGGCGGTCTTCTTCCCGAATTTCGGGAGCTCCGCCAGCTGTCCGTTGAGCGCGACCCGCTCGAGATCGTCGACGCTTTCGACGCCCAGTGCCTGGTGGATTACCTGGATCTTGGCGGCTCCGAGTCCGGGTACGCGCATCAGATCGGCCAGGCCCTCGGGCATCCCTTCCTGGAGACGCGCGAGATATGAGGACTCGCCCGTTTCGACCAGCTCGCGGACGACGGAGAGAGTCGCCGGTCCGATGCCCGGGGTGTCGGCCAGCTCACCGGATCTGACGAGGGGACCTAGATCGTCGGTATCGAGGGCGATCAGCGCGCGTGCGGCTCCCGCATACGCCCGTGCCTTGAATTTATGCTCGCCCTTTACCTCGAGAAGCGCGCCGATCCGGGATAGAAAATGAGCGGCGGTGCGGGAATCCATCCCTGCAATTTAGCTTAACCGCCTTCCTCGATTCCGGCGTGGAATGGGAGCGTTTTGACGATCTCCTCGATCTGCTTCTGAATCAGCTCCAGCTCCTGGCTGGCGCCTTCGCTGTCGAGCATGCCGTGCCGCATCGTGACCGCCACCCGGTTCATGTACTTGATCTTGGTGATGATCTCCTCGGTCGCGCGGCGGAGCCTGATGTAGCGGCGCTTGTCGGCGAGGGCGCGGTGGCAGCGGCGCTCGAGGTCCTGGGGAGTGAGCTTGCGGGCGACTTCGACGGCTTCCGCGATCGTGCGGCCCGGGACGGCGCCGTGGTCGGGGATGCCCATCTGGTCGCTCGAAGGGTCACTGAACCACAGGCGACCTATGTATTCGACGCCATCGTAGGCCAGACGCAAAGCGACGCGGTATTCCTTCCCGTCGACGACGATCGAGCTGATCGCGTGCTGTGTAATTCCGGAATCTGCTGCTGTCATACCTGAATCTTCAGGTGGCTACCGGCGGAGTGGTTTCATCTAGGAATTTGTCGAGCGCCGCGAAAAAATGCCCCGGCTGTTCAACGTACGGCACATGCCCGCACTCGTCCAGAAGCACGGGCCTCGTTCCGAGCGCGCGGGATGCGTCTACGGTAGACGCGGCGGGTATCGGATCGTCACGCCCCGCGATGACCAGGGCGGTGGTGTGGATCCCCTCGAGCCGCCCGATCAGATCGAAATCGCCCAGGCTTTCCCAGACGGATTGTTGCACTCTTCCAACCACTCTGAAGGGAGTAAGGCTGTGCGCATTGGCCGGGTCCGCGAAATATCCGGCCACTCCTAGCTCGAAGGCGCGCTGCCTGTAGGCGGCTGGATCCTTCTCGCGGAGTCCGGAAGCGGCGAGTTCGTCGCGGAGCTTCTGGATCGCGGGAGCCTGCTGCCGCCGAGCGAACTCAGCCTCGAACTGGCGGCGATACTCACGGGTCAGCGGCGCCGGACTGATCAGGGCCAGCCGGTCGGGACTGCGCATTTCCGGATTCCCGCGAGCTTCGATCAGATAAAGAAGCGCGAGCATCGCGCCCCACGAATACCCCACGATCGAGACAGGCTCGATTGAAAACTCCGCGGTTACCCCGGCAAGGTCCTCGACGTGTGTCTCCCAGGTAACTGGCACCCGCGCGTCGGATCTCGACCGGCCTCCGCCGCGCTGGTCGTAGAACAGCAGATCGTGCCGGTCGCCGAGGTGAAGCATCTGTGGCAGGAGGTAGCAGTGATCCGCTCCCGGCCCACCATGCAGCACCAGTAGACGTGGTCCGTCCGCGCGGCCGTACTTCGCCCAGTAAAGCGGGGAAGCGGTGCCGGTCGTGAAACCCTCTTCGCGCGGTGCCGGGATGGGCTCAGGCATCAAGGCGCGCCGGGATGATCGGCATCGAGCGACCGGGAAATCGCTGCCCGGGACAGCTCAGCGAGCCGTGAAATCAGTTTCCGGGGTTACTGCCCGGCACGTTTCGGCGATGAGCTCCGCGGCGCGGTCCAGGTCCTGGATGCTCACCAGTTCGTTCGGGGAATGCATGTAGCGGTTGGGGATGGAAACCAGCGCTGTCGCAACGCCTTCGCGCGCGATGTGAATCGCATCGGCGTCGGTGCTGGTCTCGCGTCCGGCCGCGTGGAGCGAAAAGGGAATGGAGCGCGACTCGGCGGTCTTGCGCAACAGCTCCAGAACGACCGGGGAGATGATGGAGCCACGGGTAAGCACCGGTCCGCCATCGATCGCCGACTCGCCGTGCTCCTTCTTTTCGATGCCGGGATGGTCGATCGCGAAAGTGACGTCGACGACGATCGCCATCTGCGGACCGATGCAGGAGGCACAAATGCCGGCGCCTCCGCCGCGATACCCGATCTCCTCCTGGGTCGTTGCGACCGCCACTACCTTTGCCTTGCCGGGCTTCGTCGAGTACCGGCGCAGCGCCTCGAGAACTACGAAGGCACCGATGCGGTCGTCGATGGACCTCGAGACCAGGCGCCCGTTCGGAAATTCCATCGTCCGCGAGTCGATCACTCCCGGATCTCCGACCGAGATCCTTTCCTCGGCCTCCTTCTTGTCGCGGGCGCCGAGATCGACCCACAGATCCGTGAACTTCGCGGCCTTGTCCCTTTCCTCGCGCTTGATCAGATGAATCGGCTTTTTGCCGACCACTCCGAACACATCCCCGTGCCTGCCGAGGAAGCGCACTCGCTGGCCAATCAGCACCTGCGGATCCCATCCGCCGATCGGCTGGATGTAGGCATAGCCCTGGTCGTCGACGTAGGTGACGATCACGCCGATCTCGTCGATGTGACCGGCAAGCATTATCGTGGGTTTGCCCTGGCCGTTCACTTCCGCGATGCTATTGCCGGCGACGTCGCCGCTGACTTCCGCGAACTGCCGCGCCTGGTCGCGCCATACCTTGGCGGGCGCGGATTCGAAGCCCGAAGGCCCCGGCGTATCGAGTAGCTTCTTCAGGAACGCGATCGACTCTGGCGAGAACATTGCCCGAATATACCACCTCATGAAAACACACGTCCGAGCCTATGACCTCGCGCTCCTTGTCGGAGCGATTGGGACGGCGCCGGCGGTTACCGCGCAAAGCGCCGCAGCTCCGCCGATCAGCGATGTCCGCTACGAGGTGATCTTCACCGCGGCCACGGCGGCGCAGCGTCAGGTAACCACGCAAATGACGTTCACGGTCGCGAGCGATGCTCCCGTGGTGCTCTCGCTTCCAGCATGGACGCCAGGCTCCTACACTATCAACGATTTCGCGCGGAATGTACTGAGCTTTGCCGCTGATCAGGGCGGGACGGCGCTCAGGTGGGACAAGGCCGATCATGACAGCTGGCGGGTTTTTCCTCGGGGCCCGGGGGCGGTAGCCGTCCGCTTCCAGTACAAGGCTGATTCGCTCGAGAACGACGGCAGCTGGTCGCGTCCCGATTTCCTTATGTTCAATGGAACCAACCTCTTCTTCTATCCCGAGGGAGGGAGCTTCGATTTTCCGGCTACGGTAAGGATCACCACCGAGCCGGGCTGGAAAGTGGCCACCGGAATGAACGCCGTCGGAGACCGCGCTTATTCAGAGTCGAACTACCACGATCTGGTGGATATGCCGTTCTTCGTCGGCCGTTTCGACCTGGACAGCGCGCAGGTTTCGGGGAAATGGCTTCGATTCGCGACTTACCCGTCGGGCAGCGTTTCGCGCGAAGAGCGCGCGGCGGTATACGAGGCGCTGAATCGCGTCGTTCAGCCGCAGGTTCGGGTGTTCGGCGACGTGCCGTGGACCACCTACACGATTCTGCAGATCGTGGACTCCGCGAAGTCCGGCGGCTCCGGTCTCGAGCACCAGAACTCGCACGTCGACATTCTCGCGCCCGAGCTGATCGGAGCTCCCGTTCTGATCTCCCTTTACGCCCACGAGATCTTCCACGTCTGGAACGTGAAGCGCCTGAGGCCGGCCGACCTCGTCCCCTACCGCTACGACCGCCCGCAACCGTCGCCGCTCCTTTGGGTGAGCGAGGGGCTTACGGATTACTACGCCGATCTGTCGCTCGTCCGCGGCGGGATCGTCAACGCGCGCGGCTTCTATCAGCTGCTGACGGACAAAGTGTCGGAAATCAGCCTCATGCCTGCGGTGGCGCTCGAGGATGCGTCGCTCTCCGCCTGGATCCGGCCTCGTGACGGAACCGAGGCTGTCTACTATCCGAAAGGCGCTTTGGCCGGGCTGCTGCTGGACATCATGATTCGCGACGCGACGGACAACGGCGCCTCGCTCGACCACGTGATGCGCGACCTGTACCAGACCACCTTCAAAAACGGCAGGGGCTTCACTTCCGGGGAATGGTGGAGCGCCGTCTCACGCGCGGCCCATGGAAAGTCGTTCACGGATTTCTACGATCGTTATGTAGATGGGCGCGAGCAATTTCCCTGGGACTCGGTTCTTCCGCTGGCCGGCCTTCGAATGGGAGGCGATGAGGAGCGCGAGCCCCGGCTCGGCATTACCACTACGCAGGATTCGACGGGTTTTTACGTCACGCAGCCACTGATCGGAGGGCCGGCGTTACCCCCGGGCCTCGAGACCGGCGATATGATCGTCTCCGTCGCCGGAATCAGCGTCAGGGACCCGCTGTGGCTGGAGAAATTCCGCGCGCGTTACGGGCGCGTGCCCGAAGGAACTGAGGTGCCCGTTCGCATCAGGCGCGGCGCACGCGAGCAAACCGTGCGTGTGAGACTCGGCTTCGTCAGCCGCGTAGATCCCCGCATCGTCGTGGATCCAGCCGCTTCGCCGAAAGCCCTCCGAATCAGGGAGGGGTTGTTGCGCGGCACTACTGGATCCTAGCGGAGTCGGTGAAATCCTTTTTGAGTTTTGAGTTTACCGTTATCGCGTTCTCCGTTATTGCGTTTCCGACTGCGTTGTCGCGCGTTTGGCGTATGCATAACGCAGGAACGGACAACCCGCTACTTCAGAATCGCCTTGGCGATCGTTTGAAGCTGCATGTTGGATGTGCCTTCGTAGATCGTTCCGATCTTGGCGTCGCGATAGAACTTTTCGACCGGGTAGTCCTTGGTGTACCCGTAGCCACCGAACAACTCGACGCAGAGCGAGGTCACTCTGTCGCATACCTGTGACGAGAAGAGCTTCGCCATCGCTCCTTCGCGTGCAATGTCCTGACCGGCGTCCTTGAGCCGCGCGGCGTTGTAGACCATTAGCCGCGCGGCTTCCACGTCGGTCGCGGCCTGCGCCACCTGGAACTGGATGCCCTGGAACTCCGAAAGCTTTTTGCCGAACTGCTTGCGCTCCTGCAGGTACGCGATGGTCGCCGCGAGCGCTCCCTGCGCGATGCCGATCATCTGCGCGCCGATGCCGATCCGTCCCTCGTTGAGGGTGTTGATCGCGACCTTGTATCCCTGGCCGACCGGACCGAGAACGTTTTCCTCCGGGACCTCGCAGTCGTCGAGCAGCAGCTCGACGGTGCTCGAGGCGCGGATACCGAGCTTGTCTTCCTTCTTCCCGACGCTGAATCCCTTGAAGTCGCGCTCGACGATAAAAGCGGTGATGCCGCGATATCCGGCCGACGGATCCGCGTTGGCGAAAACCACGAACACTCCGGCTTCGGCGCCGTTGGTGATCCAGAGCTTCCGGCCGTTGAGAAGCCACCGATCCCCGCGCTTCTCGGCGCGGGTGGCGAGCCCGAAGGCATCGGAGCCCGAGCCGGACTCGGAGAGCGCGTAGGCCCCGACGATCTCGCTGGTGAGGCGGGGGAGGTAGCGCGACTTCTGTTCGTCGTTTCCGTAGGCGAGGATCGGATAATTGACGAGAGTGTTCTGGACATCACACACGATGGCGGCGGCCGCATCGACCTTGCTGATCTCTTCGACGGCGAGAGTCACCATGAACAGGTTTCCGCCGGCTCCTCCGTATTCTTCCGGCACTCCGATTCCCATCAGTCCAAGCTCGAAGTATTTCGGCAGCAGCTCCGGATCGATCCTGCCGGCCTGTTCCATCGCCGTCACCCGCGGCCGCACTTCCTCCGCGGCGAACCCCGCCACGGCATCGCGGAACATGACCTCCTCTTCGGAGAGCAGCGTCAGCGCCTGTGATGGCGTATCAGTCTGCATCGACGCCGACGGCTGCTCTCTCCAGCACTACCTGCGCGAGCTTCTCGTGCAGGCCGAAGGCGGGCGTGACGTTGAACGTCACATTCGGAAACGCCTTGGCAGCGGCGCCTACCATGCGCGGGATGTCAGCGGTCGAGTGCCTGCCAGGTGACAGCATGTAGGGGAACACGGTGACATCCGTCGCGCCCGCGCGCACGCAAGCGGCAAAGCCCTGCGCGATGTCGGGCTCGGCCAGCTCCATGTGCGCGTAGCGGACGACGACGTCGTTCCCGGCCATGCTCTGGATCAGATCCGCCATCTCGCGCAGCATGTCGTTCGCGTCGTCGAGGCGGGAGCCGTGGTCTACTCTCAGGATTCCCTTCATCACCGAAGATTAGCGGGCCGGGGCCAACGCGCAATCGAATATGCCTGGAGGAGTATTACATACAGCAGAGATGGTCAACGTAGAACGACACAGATCTGAGGGGACAGAAGCGTAGATGAGAGTTGCGAGAGAGCTCCTATGTGTCCTGGTCGATTCTGAACCGGGTGGCCGCAAAATGGTAAGTGCTCACGGTCTGTTTGGGACCATCGTGCAGGATGACCGATTTCAGGAAGCTGAAAGTCTGGCAGAAGGCCCATGCCATGACTCTCGATGTGCATCGGATCGCTGGGCAAATCAGAGGGTCGAAGCATGCGGCGCTCAGAAGTCAGATGATCAGAGCGGCGATGTCGGTGCCAGCTAATATTGTCGAGGGGTCAAGTCAGCTAAGCGCTCGCGAGTTCTCCCGCTTTTTGCGGATCGCACTCAACTCAACGACGGAATTGGAATACCACCTCCTCGCAGCGCGCGATCTGGCCAATCTCCCCGCGTCGGAGTCCGTGACCCTCGTCGCACAGGTGGTCGAAATCCGGAAAATGATCTATGGCCTCCTTCGCTATTTGGCGTCTCGCACCGTGGCGAGAAGTGAACATGCGCCTACGCCGCCGCCGACGACGGCGGAGTGAATTGGAATATTTCTCGCAACTCTCATCTATGCTTCTGTCCCCTCAGATCTGTGTCTTTCTCAGTTAGCAGTTGGTTTTCGTTAGTGCGCCGCCTCATCCACCCCCTTCCCGGTGTGCCACAACGGCCTCGCGACCCCATCGGAATCATCGTAAAACCGGATTCCTCCGGGGTTGTGAATCTTGGTGAGAACCAGGATCTGCCCGGTGTGCATCGCGAAGTGCTCGACGACGTGGTAGATCGCCGACAGCACCG
>DASTTD010000404.1:0-3625 GCA_035760325.1 Gemmatimonadaceae bacterium | reverse complement strand
GCGCTTCCCGGGGCGGACCCGTGGGTTCGTCAGACCCGGGCGAGGATCCTCGCCTGCGTTCCGGCCTCGGGCGACGATCTCGAGCCGCTGCTCAAGCAGATCGGCCTCACGCTGGCGCCGTGAAGCCGCAACGCCTTGACTCGCCGCGAGTCGCGATGGTACAAACAGCCACTTCTCGAACGCGAAGGCGAGGAACCGGTTGGCCCAGACGGAAGCAGAGCTGTTAGACAACCCTGTCGCGGGCCATCCGGCGCTGATCCTGCGCTCGCCGGATTTCCACTCAATCACCGAGGCTGTTGCAGAGCCGATCGAGCGGGGAACACCGATCGGCTGGTGGTTCTTCTTCATCCCGTCCCTCGCGCTCCTCAGCCTTCTCGGGATCGCCGTCACGTGGCTGTTCTGGGAGGGAATTGGCATCTGGGGCCTCAACCAGCCGGTTGGCTGGGCCTGGGACATCACGAACTTCGTGTTCTGGGTCGGGATCGGGCACGCCGGGACGCTGATCTCGGCCATCCTCTTCCTCTTCCGCCAGACCTGGCGCACCTCGATCAACCGTTCGGCCGAGGCGATGACCATTTTCGCGGTCATGTGCGCGCTGACGTTCCCGGGGATCCACGTGGGCCGCGTCTGGGTGGCCTACTGGATGTTCCCGCTGCCGAACCAGATGGACATGTGGCCCAATTTCAGGAGCCCTCTCCTCTGGGACGTGTTCGCGGTCAGCATCTACGGAACCGTCTCGGTCCTGTTCTGGTACGTCGGCTTGATTCCGGACCTGGCGACGATTCGCGATCGGGCGAAGACCCCCATCCGAAAGTTCGTCTACGGGATCTTCGCCCTCGGCTGGCGGGGCTCCATGCGGCAATGGCACCACTATGAAACCGCATACCTGATTCTCGCCGCGCTGGCGACGCCGCTGGTCCTTTCGGTCCATTCGATCGTCTCGATGGATTTCGCGGTCTCTCTCCTGCCTGGATGGCACACGACGGTCTTCCCGCCGTACTTCGTCGCCGGCGCGATCTTCTCCGGGTTCGCCATGGTGCTGACGCTCATGGTGATCTGCCGCTGGGCATTCGGCCTCCAGCACATTGTCACCCTCCGGCACTTCGACTACATGGCGAAGATCATGCTCGTGACCGGGTCGATCGTGGGCTACGCCTATGCCACGGAATTCTTCATCGCCTGGTACAGCGGGAACCCATACGAGGTGTTCACGTTCCTGAACCGCGCGGGCGGACCGTACGCCTGGGCCTACTGGATCATGGTCAGCTGCAACGTGATCAGCCCACAGGTCTTCTGGTTCAAGAAGGCGCGCACGAGCATCCCGATCCTGTTCGTCGTGTCGATCGTCATCAACATCGGCATGTGGTTCGAGCGGTTCGTGATCATCGTGACGTCGCTGCACCGCGACTTCCTGCCCTCATCCTGGGGCTACTTCAGTCCCACGATCTGGGACGTGATGTGCTTGCTCGGAAGCTTCGGGCTCTTCTTCACGATGTTCTGCCTGTTCGTGCGCTTTCTTCCGATGGTGGCGACCGCAGAAGTCAAGGGGGTCTTGCCGCAGGCCAATCCCCATCATCACGCCGGACCCGAACGCGGGAGCGCCGAACACGAGATCAAACACCACCCGGTCGTCGAGGCCCCTGTGGTCGCCAATCCGCCTTCGTCCGCAGACGCGGGCGTCGGCGCGTCCAGATGGCGCTTCGAGATGCCGATGGTCCCGCGGCTCCCGAAGGGGCCGTACTACGGACTGCTTGCCGAATTCGCGACGCCGGCGGACCTCTATCACGCGTGCGAGCGTGTGCGCGATGCGGGCTTCACCAAGTGGGACGCCCACACCCCATTCCCGGTCCACGGTCTCAGCGGGGCAATGGGGCTCCGACGCTCCCTGCTTCCCTGGATCGTCCTCGTCATGGCACTGACCGGGGCCGCGGCTGGGTTCGTCCTGCAGTGGTGGGTCCACACGACCGCCTACCCCCTCGTGATCAGCGGCAAACCGTTTTTCACCTGGCCCGCCTTCATTCCGATCACCTTCGAGGTGGCCGTCCTCTTCGGCGCGCTCGGCGCCGTGTTCGGCATGTTTGCCCTCAACCGGCTCCCCATGCACCACCATCCGCTCTTCCAATCCAAGGTCTTCGAGCGCGCGAGCGACGACACCTTCTTCATCTCGATCGAATCGTGGGATCCCCGGTTCGATCCGTCGGCCACCCGGAAGCTGCTGGAGTCGGTGGGCGCGCGAAGCGTCGAGCTCCTGGAGTCCTGATGATCCCAGAACGCGATCACGTCGCGCTGCGGCCCGAGCAGGTCACGATCCCGCCGGGGCACTCGTGGAACCGCATTCCGGTGATTGCCGCGGTCGTCGCCCTGTTGGGGGCGGTGGCCTGCGCGATTCTGGGGCCGGGGAATCCGAAGCAGTTCTTCTTCTCGTGGCTCGTGTCGTTCCTGTTCTTTCTGAGCCTGGCCCTGGGCGCGCTCTTCTTCGTGCTGATCCAGTACGCGGCCCAGGGAGGCTGGGGGGTGGTGCTGCGACGGATCGGGGAGACGATCTTCTCCACGATTCCCGTGATGGCGGTGCTATTCGTCCCGGTGCTCTTCGGCCTGCACGATCTCTACGAATGGTCACATGCCGACGCGGCGGAGCACGACGCGCTGCTTGCCTGGAAGGCGCCATACCTCAACGTGCCGTTTTTCCTGATCCGGGCGGCGCTGTTCTTTGGCATCTGGTCCTTCATCGCCGTGGTCTATTCCCGCGGCTCGCGCGGTCAGGACGCGACGGGCGATCACAACGTGTCGGCGCGCCTGCGCAAATTCGCCGGGCCCGCGATCATCGTCATGGCGCTCACCCAGACCTTCGCCTCGATCGACTGGATCATGTCGCTCACGCCGCACTGGTACTCGACCATGTTCGGCGTCTACTTCTTCGCGGGCTCCTGGGTGGGGTTCATCGCGCTGCTCTCGGTCGTCGTGCCGGCGATGCGCGGGGCGGGGTTGCTGGACACGGTCATCAGTCGAGAGCACATGCAGGATATTGGAAAGTTCCTGTTTGCATTCACGGCGTTCTGGGCCTATATCGCCTTCTCCCAGTACTTCCTCATGTGGTACGGGAACCTCCCGGAGGAGACGATCTTCTACAAGGCGCGGATGGAAGGGTCATGGATGCAGGTCTCGGTCCTCCTCCTGTTTGGACATTTCGTGGCGCCGTTCTTCTACCTGATGGGGCGGGCCGTCAAGCGGAACGGAGTGACCCTGGCCGTGGGGGGAGCGTGGATCCTCGCCATGCATTTCGTGGATCTGTACTGGCAAATCATGCCGACGCTCCATCCCGAGGGGCTCAATCCGTCGCTGCTTGACGCTGCTGCGCTCATGGCGGTCGGCGGATCGTTCGTGGCGGCGGCGAGTTGGCTGTTGCGACGGCATGCCCTCGTACCACTGCGCGACCCGAGGCTTGTGGAATCGCTGGCCTTCGAGAACAGCTAAGGCGCTCTGCCCCGCGTCTGAACGAAGGGGTTGCACCGATGGCAAGCCCGTTATAAAGTCGGCCCATTATGACCAAGGAGCTGAGCATGCGCTTGACAGGGAACAGGTTATGGCTGGCGATGGGGCTGGTCGCGGTGTTGGTGTGCCCGGG
>DASTTD010000403.1:0-5205 GCA_035760325.1 Gemmatimonadaceae bacterium | reverse complement strand
GTGAGAAAGTTTCGGTCTGCCCCTCTCGCCAGCGTTGCGTCGTTCACGAAGTCAGCGGTCCGGCTCGGCGACGGTGACGAAACGGTCGATCCCGGGCCGTTGCAGCACCTGGCGTCTCCCCGACGGCCAGCGGATCACGACTCGATCGATCCATTCGCGCTGGCCGAGACCGAAGTGCAACCGTCTGTCGTTCTGGCTGGCGAATCCCGAACCGCCATCGATGATCCGCCTTTGCTTGAGATCGCCGGATTCGAGAATTACCTCGGTGCCGATCGCGCTGCGGTTGCTTCGCGTTCCGACGAGCTTGAACGCAATCCAGTGGTTATTGCTGTCAGGATAGCTGCGATAGAGCAGTGCGGGCTGGTTCTGGTTGGCGACGATCACATCGAGCGCCCCGCGATTGGAGAGATCGGCTAGCGCTACCGCGCGTCCATCATACAGGTCCGTCACACCCACATTCTTCGCCACGTCGACCCATCCAGCGACGCCTCGACTCAGGTACACTCGCGATGGCTCGTATCCTGAAAGGCTGGCGTTGCCGAAAGGCGGCCACGTGGCAGCATCCTCGAAGAACCGGCTGTTGGCGCCGGCAATTTTCGACATCGAGTACCAATAGCTCTTCGTGCGATCGGCCGAGATGAATCCATTCGCGACGAAGAGCTCGTTGACGCCGTCGTTGTTGAGATCACCGAATTGGGCTCCCCACGCCCAGCCCGCGTCGGCCAGCGCTCCTTCGGCGACGTTACGGAAGCGCCCTGTCTCACGGATCTGATTCAGGCGGAGGTTGTTGTTCTGGAACAGATATCCCCGCTCCGAGATGTTCGTGACGAAAGTATCCAGCCGGCCGCGGTTGAATGCATCGCCCAACGTCACCGACATCCCACTCTTCGATTCGCTCTCGAGTCCGGCGGTGGTGAGAGTGAAGCGTCGTCCGCGGTCATTGAGGTAGAGCTCCTCGGGGCCATAGTCGTTTGCGAGGTAGATGTCGGCCCAGCCGTCGTCATTGAAGTCGGCCGACGCCGCCGCGAGGGTCCATCGTGTGCTGCCGACTCCCATTTGGTCGGTGACGTCCTCGAATCTTCCGCCGCCGAGATTTCGGAACAGGAGATTTCCTCCGCCATTGGTAGCGAACTCGAAGCTGTTGTGCATGATTCGAGTCGTGGTGAGGCGCCAGAGGTCGACATCGCGGAAATACGCCGTGACATATACGTCCAGCAGGCCGTCGCGGTCGTAATCGAGCCAGATCGCTCCGTTGCTGTTGACCCAGCGCCGGAGGCCTGACTGGGCCGTGACGTCGTCGAAGCGGCGGCCATCGACGTTTCTGAAAAGGGCGAGGTACCCATAGCGGTATACGAGCACATCCTCGCGGCTATCGTTGTCGAAGTCACCCCAGACCGCGCCCATCGAGACGCCCTCGCCTGGCCGATTGAGGTTTGCCAGCCCGACACTCGCGGCGACATCGGCGAACGTTCCGTCGCCGCGGTTCCGGTACAAAGCGTTCGGCCGGCCGAAGCGGCTGCTCGTGAAATAGAGATCCGCATTCCCGTCGCCATCGAAGTCGGTGACCGAGACAGACGCTCCCAGCGCCGCGACGTGTGGCTCGACGGCCGCGAGTTTCGGATCGAAGCTCGGACGTTGATGAACAAAGTCGATTCCCGCCGCCGCGGTTTCGTCCCGCATCACGAACCCCGGGCGTGCCGCGTCGGCCAGCGAAGCGCTCGGACCCCGACCCATCCGCATCGCGACCAGGAGAGATGCGAGGAAGGGAATGGCCATGATCGCTCGCCGGATGGACGGACGGGGGCGCTTGAGAGCTAATGGTGCCATGGGCCTGCTTCGTGACATATCGCAAACATAGAACGGCATCCATGCGAACCGGAAGAAGTTTGCTAGGTTCAAGATGATGGCGAAGAAAGAGTCTGCGGAAATCCTGTCGATCGGCGGCCGCGACGTCCGCATCAGCAACCCGGACAAGCCCTATTTCTCGCGTGACGTCAAGCTCTCCAAGCTCGACGTCGTTCAGTACTACCTGTCCGTTGCCGGCGGCGCCGTCGCCGGGATCCGCGACCGGCCCGGGATGCTCAAGCGCTTCGTCAATGGCGCCGAGCGCGAGCCGTTCTACCAGAAGCGGGCGCCGGACAATCGGCCGGAGTGGCTGAGAACCGTGACGCTCTCATTTCCGTCGGGGCGCACCGCGGAGGAAGTAGTGGTCGACGACGCGGCGGGTCTGGCGTGGATCGTCAACCTCGGCTGCATCGAGCTGCATCCACACGCAGTGCGCACGAACGATCTCGATCACCCCGACGAGCTGCGAATCGATCTCGACCCCGTGCCCGGGGTGAAGTGGGATGACGTCCGCCGGGTGGCGATGGAGGTGAAAAACCTGCTCGAAGAAATGGGCCTCCGCGGCTGGCCGAAGACCAGCGGCTCGCGCGGCATGCACGTCAACGCGCGCATCCTGCAGCGCTGGACGTTCACAGAGGTGAGACGCGCCGCCCTCGCCCTCTCACGCGAGGTCGAGCGGCGCGCTCCGCGGATCGCGACGTCGAAGTGGTGGAAGGAGGAGCGCCACGGCGTTTTTCTCGACTACAACCAGAACGCCAAGGACCGCACCACCTGTTCGGCATATTCGATCCGCCCGCTTCCTGACGCGCGAGTCTCAGCGCCGCTAAGCTGGGAGGAGGTACCGGATTCTGATCCAGCGGAGTTCACGGTCCTGACGGTACCCTGGCGCTTCAAGAGCATCGGCGATCCCAACGCGCGAATGGATGATGCACCGGGCTCGCTCGACCCGCTGCTCGAGCTCGCCGACCGCGACGAAGCAGCCGGGCTGGGAGATGCGCCGTGGCCGCCGCACTTCCGCAAAATGGAAGGCGAACCGGCGCGAGTCGCTCCCTCTCGTGCCAAGGGGTCCAAAGTCGCGAAGAAGGCGCGCCGGAAACCGGCCGGGAGAAAGCCTGACCCCGACGACGATCCTACCCGTCGGACGCGGGCGAAACGCAAAAAGCCCCGCTAACGGCCGCCCTCGGGGGTTTCACCTGCCTGTGACCGGAGCTTTTCCGAGAAGCGCTGCTTCTCGCCGAGACGCTCGACCTCGAGCGCGATGGCGTCCACGGACTGCTGAAGGTACTCGATGCGCCGCTCATCGATCTGCGGCTGCACCGGCAGGTGATCTTCGCGTAAGGTCGCCGTCAGCCGCCACACGACGAACCCCACGAGCTGCAGCGCCATGTGCCCGACTGCGTGCATCATGTCATCCTCCAGCACGCCATAGACTACCCCGCCCACGTTCAACAGGGTGAAACTGACCGCGGCCACCCGCCAGAGCTTCGAGCGTCCAATCATGAGAAACTCCTCGTTTGTACAGAGCCCTACGGAGCGGACAGCTCCAAAGTTACTTGCGGAACGGTCTGTGTTGCGTATCCCCGGTCAGGCTTCGACTCCTGCCCGACGGTACATCTCGAGCATCTGAGGGCTGAAGCAGGCGAAGTACACGACCTCGAGCGATCCGGGCTCGAGCGCGAATTGGTGGCAGGTGTCGACCGCAATTTCAGTCGCCTGGGCGGCCGGGTATCCGTAGACTCCGGTGCTAATCGCCGGAAAGGCAATACTGCGACACCGGTTCTCGCGAGCGAGATCGAGAGCGGATCTGTACGCGCCGGCGAGAAGCTCGGCCTCCCGCCGGTTGCCTCCCTGCCAGACCGGACCGACCGCGTGAATGACGTATTTCGCTCTGAGCTGAAAGCCGGGAGTTATGCGAGCTTCGCCGGTGGGACAGCCGCCGAGCGCCCGCATCGCCATTCCGAGCGCGGGGCCCGCGGCGCGGTTGATGGCGCCATCGACGCCTCCACCCGGAATGAGCGCATCGTTCGCCGCGTTCACGATTGCATCGACGTCGAGGCGGGTGATGTCCGCCTCCACCGCGCGAAGCAGCATGAGATGGCTATCGGTTCAGGGGTCTCGCTTCTGCGGTTTTTTCGTCGTGATGGAAATCACTCCGTTCATGCCGCGGATGCCGTAAAGCACTGCCTCCGTTCCCTTGAACACCTTGATCGATTCAATGCTGTAAGGGTCGATGCCGCTCAGTACGCCACCGGGACCGGGCTCGAACGGCATCCCGTCCAGCACGTAAAGCGGCGCGTCGGTTCCAACGAACGAGTGACTGCCTCTGATTTTTACGGCAATGCTGCCATCGTCGGCGCGTGTGATCGAGAGGCCGGGTGTCCTGGCCTGAAGCAGTTTCTCGATGGGCTCGTTCGGATTGTTCTCGATGTCCTCGGCCGTAAGCGCCGGGTTCGGCTGCGCTGTACCGCGTGGGTTGGCGGGTGCGCACGCGGTAACGATGGTGCAGACCACGGCGACGGGAATTGCGGCGTACGGCAGGAAGGATTGCATACTAATGGCGGCCCGAACCGCGAGGCTGAAGGTGGTGCTCGTCGGGCGGACTGTCCGGCGCTGCCTGAACGTGTGCTGCGCGGCCGGATACTGCAAGGTTTTCGCGATTCAGCGTGACCACGCCGGATTCAGCGCAGCATCCCGTGTGAGCTTCCGAGCGCGCCCATCGGAAGCATTCATCACGTATAACGCCTCGGACCCGCTCCGACTCGAGATGAAGGCGATCTCGCGTCCGTCCGGCGACCATGTCTGTCCGCCGTCGTAGCCGGCTGTGGACGTAAGCCGCGTCCGGACACGATCGGCGACATTCACAACCTCGATGTCGTACTCCTCGCCGCGGGTTGCCTGAAACGCGATTCGTGACCCGTCGGGAGACCAGACCGGCACGTGATCCTCCGCCCTGTCGTTGGTGATTCGTCGCAGATCACGTCCGTCCGGCCGCACGAGATAGAGCTCTCGCTGGCCGTCCCGCGCCGACACGAACGCGATCCTCGAGTCTTTGGGGGACCACGCCGGCTGAGTGTCTCTGGCATCGTGGGTGGTGATGCGCGTCTGATTCCCTCCATCCGCGCGCATGACGTAGATGTCGGAGTTCCCATCGCGTGCCGACGAAAAGACGATGTGCGTTCCATCGGGAGACCATGAGGGATCGCGATCCTCACCCGGAGAGTTTGTCAGACGAGACAGACCGGTGCCATCCGCCCGAACTGTATAGATCTCGAGATCTCCGTCGCGATTCGAGGTCAGCGCGATCCGTGTTCCATCCGGCGACCACTCCCTGAAGCCTTTCGCCTCGAGCTTCGAGCACAA
>DASTTD010000402.1:0-4802 GCA_035760325.1 Gemmatimonadaceae bacterium | reverse complement strand
ACGAGCCGTCGCTTCTCGCCTTCACTCTCGAAACAGAGCCACCCATCGTTGTATTCCGATGCGACGGCCACACTTCGTCGAAATGGACTTCGGCGCCTTTCGGGAGTCTTTCTGCGCTCCGCCGTGCCCTCGAAGCTGCCTTGCGCCCCGGTCCGGCGATCGACCTTTCTGCGTTCCGCGGCGGCCGGCGTAACGAGCCAGACCTCCCACCTCCGCCCCGAGCCATCGACAAACGTCCGATAACTCATTATCCGCCTCCTTTGCCCGGGGTTGAGGTTGTCGTCGTTGGTGTCTCCTGCAGCGTTGCTTGCAGGGTAGGTGCCAGAATGCGACGAAATTGCTCGCGTTGCAACACATTTCTACGCGCAGTTTCCGACGTAGCGCGCCCGATCGCATGTTTCTTCGCGCGATCTGCCCCGTGATGTTGAAGAAGACATCACGACACAATAGGTTGCAACTCTTCTGGAGAGATGGCCGAGAGGCTGAAGGCACCGGTTTGCTAAACCGGCATACGCGGAAACGCGTATCGAGGGTTCGAATCCCTCTCTCTCCGTTCGGGTCCCAGACACCGTGGGACCCGATCTTTTTGTTGGTCAAACAGGCCGGAATTTCCCGAAAAAGAACGGACCTTGGCTTTTGATTGCCATCTCAATGAGTGATCTCACGAAGCCCAGACTTCGCTTCGCGCCCTCGCCGACCGGCTACCTGCACGTCGGCGGCGCACGCACGGCTCTCTACAACTGGCTGTACGCGCGAAAATTCAGCGGTGCGTTGCTCCTCCGAATCGAGGATACCGACAAGGCGCGCAGCACCGACGAAAGCACGCGCGCGATCTTCGAGGGCCTCGAGTGGCTCGGTCTCGACTGGGACGGAGATGTCGTGTACCAGGGCGCGAATCTCCCCCGCCACCAGGCCGATGCGCGGCGTCTGCTCGAGACCGGCGCCGCGTATCGCTGCTTCTGCACTTCCGCGGAGCTGGACGCCAGAAGGCGCGAGGCCGAGGCGCGGAAGGAGGCTTTCAAATACGACCGCCGGTGCGACCGTCTTTCGAGGGACGAAGTCGACCGGCGCGTTGCCGCGGGCGAGCCGTCCGTGATCCGCTTTCGGGTGCCCGAGGGCGCCACCGAATGGATCGACCTCGTTCACGACCGCATAGCGTTTCCGAACAAGGACATCGAGGACTTCGTCGTGCTGCGGTCGGACGCGACTCCGATCTACAACCTGGCGGTGGTATCCGATGACATCGCCATGGCGATCACAGTCGTCATGCGCGGCGACGATCACATCTCGAACACGCCGAAACAAATCCTTCTCTATCGCGCGCTCGGCGCGAAGCTGCCCACCTTCGCGCACCTTCCGATGATTCACGGAATGGATGGGAAAAAACTCAGCAAGCGGCACGGCGCAACCGCGGTGGGCGACTACCAGCATCAGGGCCTGCTGCCGGGTGCGATGCTCAACTTTCTGGCGCTCCTCGGCTGGTCACCCGGAGGAGATCGGGAGGTGATGACGCTGGCGGAGATGATCGATCTCTTCAGCGTCGAAGGGCTCCAGAAGAAGGCCGCGATCTTCGACCCGAAAAAGCTGGAGTGGATGAACGGCCAGCACCTGTCGATGATAACCCTGGCCGAGCTCGAGCCTCGTGTCACTCCGCTCATCGTTGCGGCGGGACTGACGACGGCGCACGACCTCCAGACGCGCCGGGACTGGTACTTCAGGCTTCTCGATCTGCTGAGGATCCGCTCCCGGACGCTCGATGATATCGTCCGCCAGGCCGGGCCCTATTTTCTCGATACCATCGAGTACGATCCCACCGCCGTCGCGAAAAACTGGAAGGATCCGGCCGAAGCCGCGGCATTACTCCGCGCGGTCCGTGAGACACTGGCCGCGACCCCCAAATGGGAAGCCGAGCCGCTCGAGGCCGCGGTCCGGGCCCTCGCGGAAATTCGCGGGATCACCGCCGGAAAACTCTTTCAACCCCTCCGGGTAGCACTTACGGGCCTTACAGTCAGCCCGGGGATCTTCGAGATGCTGATACAGATGGGCCGCGAGCTCAGCCTTCAGCGAATCGACGCCGCCCTGGCAACCCTGAGTAACGCCTGAAGCTGACCCGAAAACTGTTGACCGTGTACGCTTTCGGACACAAATTGTTAATCAGCCTGCTATTCCGGCGGGATGCACAATACCGTTTTTCTAAGGAAAGAACATAATGGCCGAGCACCTGACAAAGCTCGAAAGCTCGGTGTATCACTACCTTCTCGACTTCACCGCGAAGAACACCTACCAGCCGAGCATCCGGGACATTGGGAAGGAGTTCAGGATCAAGTCGACGAAGACGGTCTCCGACCTTCTCCAGTCGCTCGCGAAAAAAGGCTATATCGAGCGCGATCCCGCGCGGTCCCGCGGTGTGAACCTGCTCGGCTTCGGCGGCGCGATGCGCACGCAGCCGGTTCCCTTCTACGGAAAGATTCACGCTGGGGAGCCCGCTCTCCTGCCTGAAGACCGTCAGGATTTCATCACGATCGACCGGCGCTTCACTCCTTCCGAGGACGTCTACTTCCTTCGGGTGAAAGGCGACAGCATGGTCGGTCGCTGCATCAGCGACGGCGACTACGTCATGATCAACCCTCGCGCTGAGCCGAATGAGCAGGACATCATCGCCGCGCGCGTCGGCGAAGAGGCGACGGTGAAGGTCTTCACCCACCGTGGCGGGATGGTCGTCCTCGAGCCGGCGAATCCGGCCGAGCGGGAGATCGAGGTCACCCCAGGAATGGATTTCGCCGTTCTCGGCGTCGTGTGCGGAGTTTTTCGCCCGAGCTTCGACAGCAAGCTCGCTCACGACGCCCTGCCGTCCTAGGTCGGCGCCTTCCACATCACAAGGCCGGCTGATCGCCGATGCCTTCGAAATCCGCGGGAAACAGTTCTCCGTCCCTGAAGCAGCTGACTCCCGTTCTCGTCGTGCCCGAGGTGGAGCCGTGTCTGAAATTCTGGGTCGATCGGCTTGGGTTCGAAGTCACGAACAAGGTTCCCGGCGACGATGGGAAGCTCGTGTTCGCCAGCGTCCAGCTGGGAAGCATCGAGATCATGTACCAGACGCGTGCGAGCGTGCTGCACGAGCTGCCCGCCTCGGCCAGGGACCTGACCGGTCACTCCGTCTCCCTCTTCATCACGGTCGACGATCTCGACGCGGTAGAAACGGCCCTGAAGGGAGTTCCGGTGGTGAAGCCGCGGCATCAGACCTTTTACGGCAGCACCGAGATCTACGTGAAGGAGCCGGGTGAAAACACCGTTGGCTTCGCGCAGTTCTCCTGAGCGCAAAATTGCAAACGGCCGCTTTCGATACCGCCCTTCCGGAGCTTTTTTCGGAGCTCGTCGACGGGGTCTCGCTCCCGGAGGCGTACATGATCAACACCGGAGACCCGGGGCTTCTGCGTTCGCTCGACAAGCTGTCAGCGACCGCGGCGTCGAAGCTTACGGCCAACGGGTCGTCGATCGCCGCGCACGTCGAGCACCTCCGCTACGGCCTGTCCCTGATGAACCGGTGGGCGGCGGGCGAAAATCCGTTCGGCGATGCCGACTGGTCCGCGAGCTGGCGCAAGACGCGCGTCACCGCGGCCGAGTGGAAGCAGCTCCGCGAGCGCCTCGCGAACGAAGCGCATCGGTGGCATCAGGCGCTGGAACAGCCTCGGGAGGTGAGCAAGAGCGAGCTCAAGAGCGTGATCGGCAGCATAGCGCATTTGGCGTATCATGTCGGCGCGATCCGCCAGATCGATCTTACCGCGCGAGGGCCGGCCGCGAACGACTAGGGCGACGCGGACGACGGAGGGAATCCTTACCGGGGGAGTGCCGAGCCGTCCTTCTGCGTACCGGACGAAGCGGCGAGCGCCGCGGCGCGCTCGCGCTCCTTGCGCTCGCGGATGCTTCGCACCGCCTTGGCGAAATCAGCGTTGTTCACACCCTGCTGCGCATGCCAGCTGATCTCGCGGTGCATCGCCGCATAGGTGCGGTCCTTCTCGATCGTCATCGGATTTCCCTGGACGTTGAGCGGCAGGAGAGCCAGCAGAGCGGTCGGAATCGACACTGGGCCCAGTCTGATCGCGCGCTTGTCGATCCCCCACTTGTACCCGCCCTTCTCCACCGTCCAGTCAGTGGGATCCCGGCGCTGGGCAACACGAGCGAGAGAGTCGTTATAGGGCTTGATACCCTCGACGATAAGTGCGTCTATCGTTTCCGCGACTGACTTGGGCGGAGCGACGATCGGTTTTGGCGGCTCCCACAGGCGTGGATCCGAGTAGTTCGGGCGTACGCCGCGAACGGGACCGCCGGCTCCCACCAGAGGACCCGTTCCGGCCTCGACCGTTGGCGAGGCCTCGGGATCAGGAGCGGGTACCCCTTCCGGCGCCTCCACTGGCGCTACGACTGTAATCTCTCGCGACTGGACCGGCCGTCCATCGCCGCCGACGCGGCCAGCGGTGGGCGCTCCCGCCCCGGGCTTCGCTACGGCGACGAAGCTCACTCGCTCTCCGGTTTCCGCCGGCTGCTTCTTTTGGGTGGCAAAGTCTTCGGCGCTGAGAATCAGCATCCGCATCAAAGCCGTCGCCACGACCGCGTGCACGCCGACGGAAATGACGAACGACGGCGAGAAGCGGCTTCCCGTCCTGGTCGGTCGTTCTCCGGCGTGGCGGAAAATCATCAGGCTCGCGCGGCTCCGGATACTTCCTGCCTGCGCGCAGGCCGGGACTCGTCGCCCGCCTGTGCCTTGAGCTTCTTGAGAACGCGCCCCGCCCGTGTGGCAGCCTCGC
>DASTTD010000401.1:0-8405 GCA_035760325.1 Gemmatimonadaceae bacterium | reverse complement strand
TTCAGCTCCAGCTTCAAGGCTCTCGCGCAGCGACGCGGACCGGGAGGGGTCTATCTCCGCGCGGATGATCGCGTTCCATACGGCTCCGTCGTTAGAGTCCTGGCCATCATGCGCGCGAGCGGCGTCGGTGACGTCGGACTCGTGGCGGAGCCGACGCAGACACGGTGATCGCGCGCCGGCTTGGTGAGCCGCGGCATCTCGGATCGTTCGCGCTGTCAGCGGTCCTGCACGTTGCGCTCGGAATGCTTGCGTTTCAATCGCTGAAGCAGCCGAAGCCAATCGCGTTGCCACCGATGTATCGGGTGAACATCGTCGCCGCGCCGCCGGGCGAGCGGGCGATCGGAGAGGTGAAGACGGAGCGGTCGGCGGCCCCGGCGCCCGTTACCCAGCCCAGCACACCGCAGTCATCGGTCAAGGAAATGCCGATGCCGGCGGCGAAGCCCTTGCCCAAACCGCCGGTTCGTGCGACTCCGACGGAAGCGAAAGCCGCCCCGACTCCGAGGACGAGCGCCGCCGCGCCAACGGAGCCGAAGGCGGCGGCGCAGCCGGAGACCGATGCCCCGAAGGCGGGCGGAGGTCCGGTCGGGGACAAGGGAACCGATGTCGCCACTGTCCGCAGCGACGGAATCGAATTCCCGTTTCCAGGGTACCTCAACAACATAGTTCGTCAGATTGCGCTCAACTTCAAACCCCGCACGGGGGCCAGGCTCAAGGCCGAAGTCCGGTTTCTGATCCATCGCGACGGCTCGGTCTCCGCACTCCAGTTCGTGAGACGGTCCGGTGTCTTCTCCTTCGACCTGGAAGCACAGGGCGCGGTGGAGGCGGCATCGAGTGCCCGCAGGTTCGGCCCATTGCCAGCGGGATTTCCCGACGATGTGCTTCCGGTCGTATTCAGCTTCGACCCCGAGTTTCTGAGATGATGAGAGTCTGTTATGCAGCTCTTGGATTTGTAGTGCTCGCGCAGACCGCATCCGTCGCCGGAGCGCAGGACACTACCGGCGTGCGGCTCGGTCTCACTTACGCTGCCGGCACGAAGCCCGGAGTGATCGTCCTGCCGGTGCGGGACGATTACGACGACTCGCTGCGCGTCATCGTGCAGCGCGACTTCGATTACAGCGACCGGCTGACGCCGATAGTCCTCGAGGATGTGACTCTCAGTGGACTTGTTCCGCCGCCTGGCGGCGATGTGAACTACCCGCTCGTTGCCGGGTTCGGCGCCGCGCTGCTGGTTCACATGGAGCCGACTCCATCGGGGCTGCGGGTGTCAGCCTACGATGTGGCGGCCAGGCGGTTGCTCCAGACCGAGCACTTCCTCTTCGACCGCCGCGACCGCGACTGGCGGTTTGCGCTGCACGGAGTGTCGGATCAAATCGAGAAATGGGTGTTCGGGAAGCGCGGCATCGCGCAGACACGCATTGCCTACATCGCCAACGGCACGCTCCGGATCGTCGACAGCGACGGCGCGGTGACGCACACGGTCACCACGGGCAGGGGAGCGCTTTCGCCGGCGTGGTCGCCGACGGGAGAATCGATCGTTTTCACGGTGTTGGGAAACGCCGGAACGCAGGTCCACCAGCTCGACGTCCGCACGGGGCGGACGCGGCGAATCAGCCAGATTTCCACCGGGCTCAACATCACGCCCATCTATCAGCCCGACGGCGGCGCGATCCTTTATGCGCAAGGCACCGGGAACGGCACCGACCTCATGCTGGCCAGTCTGGACAGCACCGACCGCCGCCGCCTGACGCTTGGACGCGGCACCGACAACACCAACCCTTCGTACAGCCCCGACGGCAGCCAGATCGCGTTCATCTCCGGGAAATCCGGACAGCCCCAGGTTTATATTATGGATGCGGACGGATCGAACGTGCAGCTGCTCACCACGTATCGTCCGGGTGTGCGCAGCTACCGCTCGAGTCCCGACTGGTCGCCCGACGGGCGCCTCATCACCTATCAGCAGCAGATGGGTAACTTTCAGATCTGGATGATGGATCTGCGCGACCGCGTTCCGAAGCAGCTTACGAGCGAGGGGGAGAACGAGGACCCTTCCTGGGCTCCGGATAGCCGTCACATTGTCTTTGCCTCGACGCGGAGCAGGCAGAAGCAGCTATGGGTGCTCGATACGGAATCAGGCCGCATGCGCCAGCTGACTCGTACGCCGGGAGCTCGTCTTCCCGCCTGGTCGCCGGTTCTGGCCAACCCCGAGGTTGGTTCCTACACGCAGAGACAATGAGAGCGGGACTGCTGCTCCTCGTCGCCGCGTCCGCGGCATCCACCGGGTGCTTTGCATCGAAGACCGATTTTCTCAAGCTCCAGGACGACCTTGCCGTTACTCGCGCCAGCGACCTCGCGGCAGACTCCGCGCAGCGCGAGCAGCTGGCCAGCGTCAGCCGTTCGCTGCGCGCCCTGTCTGATTCGCTCGCGTCGCTCAATCGCAAGGTGACGGCGATGCGCGCGACGAGCGAGACGGATATCGCGGCCATCAGGCAGGACATCTCCCAGCTTCAGGACCTGAGCGGACAGAGCGAGCAGAGACTGCGGGACATGCGAGCCGCTCTGGAGGAAAAGACGCGGCAGCAGGAAGCAGTAACGAGACCCGACGCCTCCTCCGACGCGGGTACTCCACCCGCTGCCGCATCGACGGCGCCCGGACCCGCGCAGCTGCTGCAGGCAGGACGGGATCAGCTCGTGAGGGGCGCGAACTCCGCGGCGCGCAGCGCGTTCAGCGAGCTGGTCGCGCAGTATCCCAATTCGGAGTACGCGCCGGAAGCGATTTTCTATTCGGCCCAGTCTTTCGCCGCGGAGCGCAATCCCGGAGCCGCGGACTCCACCTACGTCGTTCTGATCGCCCGCTTTCCCAATTCGCCGCGGGTGCCGACGGCGCTGTACAAGCGCGCGCAGCACATGCAGGCGACGCGCCGCGCGACGCAGGCGCGCCAGCTTTATCAGGAGATCATCAGGCGCTTCCCTCGCTCCGACGAGGCTGCACTCGCCGAAGAGCGGCTACAGGCGATGCGGTAGAGCCGGAGAGCGGCGGTAATGAGCGAAGCTCCCGGTCACGAGATGCCTTTCCTGGACCACCTGGAGGAGCTGCGGAAGCGGCTCTTCTGGATGGCGGGATCCGTGTTCGTCGGAGTCGCGGTCGCGTTCTACCTGCTTTCCAAGCTCGACATCATCCGCCTGCTCGAGCGCCCGATCCTGCCGCTGTTGAACGGCCAGCAGCTGATCTACACCGCTCCGGGCACGTCCTTCAAGATTCTGCTGACGACTTCTCTGGTTCTGGGGATCATCCTGGCCGCGCCGGTGATCATCGGCCAGATCTGGGGCTTTTTGTCGCCCGCGCTGTACAAGCACGAGAAGCGGGTGGTAGTCCCGGTGATGTTCGCGATGGTCGCGCTTTTTCTGGCGGGTGTGGCACTCAGCTATTTCGTGGTGCTGCCGTTGACCCTCAAGTTTCTGATGAGCATTGAGTCGACATCGCTTACGCCGATGATCACCGCGACGGCGTACTTCGATCTCGCCATCAGCATGTGTCTGGCGTTCGGGCTGATCTTCGAGGTGCCGATCGCGGTTCTGCTGCTTTCCGGGCTCGGAATCGTGACTCCCTCTTTTCTCTCGAGATACCGCCGGCACGCCATTCTCATCTGCGTGATCACGTCGGCATTCATCACTCCCGGCGCGGATCCCTACTCACTCGTGGCGCTGACCGTGCCCCTCTACCTGCTGTACGAGGTGAGCGTGCTCGTCGCCAGGGTGATATTCCGCGGCCGCGAGAAGCGCGACGCCCGCCGCGAAGCGGAAGAATCCCTCGGCGTACGGGCTCCGGCGTGATACGGCTCGCTCCCCTGATCCTGTCCGCCGCGCTCCTCGTGCCGTGCGCAACCGCGGCCGCGCAGATCGGGAGCGTGGTGCCGATGCCCGGAGACAGGATCAGGCCCAGGCCCGACCGCCCCCGCGCGGATTCGCTGCGACGCGACTCGACCGCTGCCCGCGAGCTGATCAGATGGAACGAGACCGATTCCGTAATGCAGGCGCTGATGGCGAGGCCGGGATACAGCGGCACCCGCTATCAGGGAAACAAGGTGGTCTTCAATGCGCGTTCCCGCACTCTCTACCTCGAGGGTGCCCCCGCGGGGATCGGACGCGACCAGACACTCCTCGTCGCGGACAGCATCACCTACAACGACTCGACGAAGATGATCTTCGCGCGGGGAGATACGGTCTGGCTGCGCGATCCGAAGCAGGCGACCGCCGACGTAATCGCGCTCGGCAGGATGGATTACAACGTGGGTGAGCGGCGCGGCAGCGTCACCAACATCAGCACATCCGTCGAGACGGGGCAGACGTGGTACGTCGATGGCCAGCAGGCTGCTTTTGTCGGGGACACGACAGGCGGCGGCCGGACGACCTTCTACGCCAGAAACGGCTCGATCACCAGCTGCGACGATCCGGTTCCCGACTATCACTTTCAGGCGAAGGAGATCAAGCTCGTCTCGAAGAACATTCTCGTGGCGCGTCCCGCCGTTCTCTACATCGCCGACATTCCGGTGATGTGGCTGCCGTTCATCTTCCAGGACATGCGCTCGGGAAGGCGAAGCGGCGTGCTCACGCCGCGATTCGGAGTGAGTGAGCTGTTCCGCAACAGCCCGACCTACCGTCGCCACGCCGAGAATCTCGGCTATTACTTCGCGATCAACGACTACATGGACGCGCAGCTTTCCTTCGACTGGAGGAGTGGAAGCAGGCCGTCGGAGGGAGACCCCGGGTGGGTGAGGTTCAACGGCGCGTGGCAGTACCGCTGGCTCGACCGGTTTCTGACCGGGAGCCTGAGCGCGTTTCACCACGCACAGCGCGACGGAAGCACGAACACGGCAGTGTCGTGGAATCACTCCCAGAACTTTTCACAATCGACGAGCTTCAACACCAACGTCAACTACGTCACCAACACCACCGTGCAGCGGACGACGACGTTCGATCCGCGCCAGGTGCTCGCGACGATCAGGTCGAGCGCCGGCTATCAGACCCAGTTCGGCCAGACTAGCGTGAGTGTTGGTGGAACCCGGACGCAGTATCCCGGACGCCTTCAGGTCTCGCAGTCCTTCCCCACTCTCAGCATCAGCTCTCCGACCATTGCCGTAACTCGATGGCTTGACTGGACGCCGTCGTTCAACGTCCAGAACGCGCAGGAGTTCAACCTCGATCAGGGCCTCGAATTCAGACATCGATTCTTCAATCGTGCCGATGGGACGCGCGACAGCGCAGCCATCAAGGCCAACTCCAGAAACACGGTGGCGAGCTTCAACACCCCGCTGAAGATCGGCGGGTTCACTCTCGAAACCTCGTTTCGCGCTCTGGACAGGGTAGACGATTATCCGGGAACGGTCCGTTTCATCGATCCCGCTGACACCACACGCCGCATCGACCGCATTTTCGCTCGCCGTTTCACGTCCGAGTTCGACTGGCAGACCCGCTTCAGCCTGCCGAGCATCGGGCAAGGCTCGCTGAACATCACTCCGTATGTCAACTTCGAAAACGTCCACCCCGGCGCATTCTCGGTCAGGACCCACCTGAGTGGAGGACAATTCGTTCATCAGTCCAAGCGGGCCCGCGGAGGGCTGAGCGTATCGCCGACCCTGTTCGCGCTGTTCCCGGGATTCGGCGCCGTGTCCCGCTTCCGCCACGCCGTCACGCCCGGACTGAACTGGTCGTATGCACCGAAGGCGACGGTTCGCGAGGAGTACTTGCGCGCGCTGAACGTGAACCGAGCTGGATATCTCGGATCGGACGCGCAGAACAGGATCGCTCTGACTCTCTCGCACGTTCTCGAGGCCAAGCTGGCGAGCCGCGATACGTCCTCAACGGCGGAGCCGCGGAAAATAAAGGTTCTGGCGATGAACTTCAGCTCCCTCGAATACGACCTGGAGCGCGCGCGTAAGACGGGCCGGTCGGGGTTCTCCACCGATCATTTCTCATATGACCTTACGTCCGATCTGCTCCCGAGCTTTCGCGGAGGAGTGAGGTATTCGCTGTACGAGGGGAGCGTCCTCAGTGACAGCGCGCGCTTCAGGCCTTTCCGGGAAGGCATCAACGCGTCGTTTACCCTGAACAGCCAGTCGGGAATCTTTGCTGCGCTCAACCGGGTGTTCGGCCGCGCGGTGCGACAGCCATCCCCGTCGATCGAGCGGGTTACCCCTTCCGCGGATGACGCGCAGGCCAACGCCGTCGCATCGACTCCCTCGGCGGGCGCCGCCATCAGAAACCGGCAGCTGGGCGTCCCTCGGACGCAGGGGTGGCAGGCGCAATTCACGTTCAGCTCCGAGCGTCAGCGTCCGCCGACGGGCAACGCCATCGTGATCGAGCACGATCCGACGACGATATGCCTGCCCTTTCAGATCAACCCGATTCAATATCAGGCGTGTATCGACGAGCAGAACGCCCGGCCGACCAGCGGGGCCCTCCTCCCGGGAACGACTGGGGGCGGCGCTTTCATCCGCACCCCCAGCCGCGACAACCTGCAGTCGCAAATGACCTTCAACATCACGCCGAAATGGTCGGGGTCATGGGGAACCAACTACGACTTTACCGCCCGCAAATTCGGCAGCCATTCCGTCACGCTTCAGCGAGCGCTGCACGACTGGAACGCGGTGTTTGCCTTCAATCAGGCGTCCAACGGCAACTTCGCCTTCAGCTTCTTCATTGCCCTCACGGCTCAGCCCGACCTAAAATTCGATTATGACAAGCAGACCTATCGGCCGATAACGCGCTGACCTTGAAGACCCGGCTCAACATCACGAACGGAGAAAGCGCGGTCAGCAAGCTGCGCCAGGCCGGAGTCCAGGGAGAGATAATTCCCTGGCAGGATGTGTTGCACGAGGGACCGGTCAACGCGTCGCTGTCGCTTCACGACCTCAGCGAGCTGAGGGCGCTGTTCATCGCCGAGCGGGGCTGGGACGATTTCGCGCACGTGAGCGGAAGCTTCGGCCAGCGCGACCGCACCCTCGCGAATCTCGATCGTTTCGGCGAGATCGTCCTGTGGTTCGAGGACGACCTCTACGACCAGCTCCAGCTGCTCCAGCTGCTCGACTTTTTCGCGCGCACCAGGGACCGGAAAGCCAGGCTGTCGATGATAGTCGTTGACGGGTACCTCGCCTCACTCACTCCCGCCGCTCTCGCCGAGCTCGAGCCCAAGCGAGCCGCTGTCACGGAGCAGCAGCTGGATCTCGGGAAGCGGGCGTGGGCGGCGTTCGGATCCGCGGATCCCAGCGCGATCGAGCGCCTCATCGACACTGACACGTCCGCGCTTCGGTTCCTCACTCCGGCGCTCCTTCGACACCTCGAGGAGTTTCCCGACCGCAGCAGCGGCCTTTCACGCTCGGAAGCTGAAGCGCTCAGAGCGATAGAGTCCGGACATGCGACTCCCGTTGCCGCCTTTCTGGAAGTCGCCAGGCACCAACCCAGCATCTTCCTCGGCGACATCGTGTTTTACTGGTACCTCGAGAGAATGAGCGAGGGCGCCACTCCCCTCGTAACCTGGAAGGATGGCTCGCGCGTCGTCGCTCCCCGCGGCAAGGAAGATTCGCGGGAATTCGTGACCGGCGAGCTCCAGGTTACGGACCTTGGACGTCAGGTGCTCGCGGGGAAGCAGGATTGGCAGCGTCTCAACCGTAATTCACGATGGCTTGGCGGTGTCGAGATCAAGCCTGGAGCAAGTGGCTGGCGTTGGGACTCGACCGCGAAAGCGCTCGTTCGAGCCTGACCCCCGTGCCTGACTCACTTCTCATCGACGGAGATACGCTGACCATCGATGACGCGTATTCCGTCGCGGCCCACCGCCGGCCGGTCGGTCTCGCGGGAGCGGCTCGCGAGCGCATGCTCCGAACGCGCAAGGTCGTCGACGACATCGTCGAGCGGAACGATGTCGTATACGGCGTGACCACCGGCTTCGGCAAGCTCTCCGAAGTCGCGATTCCACGCGAACGGTTAGCCGAGCTGCAGGTGAATCTGGTGCGGAGCCACGCGTGCGGTGTGGGCGACAGGCTCCCGGAGCGCGAAGTCAGGGCGATGATGCTGCTGCGCGCCAACGTTATCGCGAAGGGATACTCGGGCGCGCGGCCGGAGATCGTCGATCTGCTGCTCGACATGCTCAACGCCGGCGTCTACCCGCCGATCCCCGAGCAGGGGAGCGTTGGAGCGAGCGGGGACCTGGCTCCTCTCGCGCACCTCGCGCTCGGACTGATCGGTGAAGGAACCCTGCTGCAGGGAAAGCGAGAGGTGGCGGCAGCTGCGCTGCTCCGCGAGGTCGGGTTCGAGCCGGTAGTCCTGGCGCCGAAGGAAGGGATAACGCTCATCAACGGCACCCAGGCACATACCGGCGTCGCCCTGGTCGCGCTCGTGCACGCAAAGTC
>DASTTD010000400.1:0-2995 GCA_035760325.1 Gemmatimonadaceae bacterium | reverse complement strand
GGCTCACGGCCGCCGGACTCACGAAGCGATGTCGCGGCACTTTGCGCATCGCCGCCAGGACTGCGGGCGCCTTGATGCCACGCGCTTCGATCTGATGCTCGACCATCGCCTGCCGCCGCGCGGCGAAAGAATCCGCGACGGCGGTCGCGCTGCTGCCGGCAGCGGATCTCGCCGGCTCTGACCGACACCCGGCCGCCGCGAGCGCGGCGCAGAACAATGCGGCGAAACACGATGTTCTCATGCCGACCATTCTCCGATCGTTTCCCAGATCTCGCGGCTGACCTCGACACCTTTCGGGAAATGCTCCCCAAAATCGGCGCGGAGGCGTGGAGCGTCTTCCGCAATGTACCGGTCGACCGACTGCCGATCGCTTGCCTCGTATCGAATGCGATAGCGATGCTCGCTGGCGCGCGCGAAGGTCGCCCGCAGGAATCGGCCGGTGGCGAGCAGGTCTACGATGTGACGCCGCATGTACGACTCGTACGCGCCCACCAGGTCGGCACGGACGAGCGCGGTTACTTCGTAGGTGACCACTAGCTACCTATTCCTTTCACTTGCTCCAGGAAATTATCCAGATCGGCGACTGACACGCTAAACAAGCCTGATACTGCTTCCTGTCGTTCCCGATTAGACACAAACGCCAACCTAATCGACTTACCGAACGAGGCCCGGTTTCCCCGGCATGTCATTCCAGTTGAGCAGCGCGTTCCATACCAGCGCGAAGTCCTGCTGATTGAGATAGCGGTGCAGCGGATTGAACGTGTAAGCGATGACGTGCCCGCGGCCAACCGGAGCGTCGATGATCGCGGCCTGGCCGATGATGACGTCGTCATTGCGAACCATCCCGGAAAGCACGTACGCATCCCGCGAGGAATCCGTCGAGCCCGTGCCGGTGAGCGCTGGTCCCGGCAGCGTAGTGGCAACCCCTTCACCAGCTCCAGGGACGCCACGCGCTGGAACCGAGTCGGCTCGCGCGGTGTCGGGAATCCCGAGCATTGGTCCGGTATCCTTCGGCTCCTCCTCGTCCTTTGCCGGCCTGGTTCCGTACTGGAGAACCATCATTCCCCGATCGCGCCGTCCCAGCGAGAACAGCGACCCGTTTCCGCGAAAGATGTGAAACGTCTCCGGATAACCGTACAGCACCGGATGATCGGAGCGGCGAGCCTTCACCCGGACCACCGAGCCAGGATGGAAAAGCTGCCCGGGCGCCAGGGTCGACATCTCGCGCACGAAGCCGCTTTCACCGGCGAGACGTGATGCCTCGCGCAGCGTCAGCATCAGGCCGCCCTCATCGACGAAACGCCTGAGCTCGCCCAGCCCTTCGAAGCCCATTCCACCTGTCATGTCGGGAGTGGACATCGGTGTGCCGTGCGACTGGAACTGATCCGTCCTGGTAAACGGCATCGGTCCGAGCGTACGATCGTGCTCGTGGATCATTCCCGCGAGCGAGCCGGGACCATTAGGAACGATGACGGCATCGAAGCGGGAGCGCAGACCGCCGCGCCTCAGATCTGTCTTGTCGATCGAGGCGTAGGGAATACCGAGCTGGTCGAGCGTGTAGCGAACCCATCCCTCGTCCTGCGTGCCGTTCCAGAAGTGATAGACAGCGATTCGCGGCAAGTCGAGCGCGTGGCGGCGTGCGACCATCCCGTCGTGCGAGCGCAGCTCGAGTCCGAACCGCGCGGCGAGCTGCCCCGCGACCTCTGCCGGCGCGTTCTCGATCAAAACGCTGCCGGCGTTGAACGTGTCCACCGCCGCGACGATGCGATCCTCGATCGCGAACGCTCTCGCCCGCGGCGTTCCCGATCTGAGCCAGTACAGCGCCGGCAGCAGCTCGTTCTGGCCGCGGTACTTCACGAGCCAGCGGTTACCGGATCCGCTCACCGATCCCGTGAAGGCGACGGTATCCGACAGAGGTGTAACATTCGGCCACGCGGCTACGCTTCGATCGTTGATGGCCCGGACGTCGACACCGTAGAGGTAGCCGAGCGTCCAGGCGACGTCGTCGTACGGAGGGTTGGGCGCGGTCGAAGGGAAGTTCTGCTTCGTCAGCAAGGTGAGCGCGAAATTCCGGTACGGTTGATCCATCCGCACCAGATAACCACGCGCGGTGTCCGCTCCGGCGCGGCGGTGCACCTCGATGCCGTGGCGCCTGAGCTGATTCACGAGGTACGCGCTGCGCCGCGGATCACGCTGGCGCTCGGGAATGAAGAACGCGTACGGCGCCTGCGTCCTCCCCTTCTCGAGCGCATTCACACCCTTCTGGTAGAAGTTACGCAGCAACGTTTGTCCGTTCGCGGCGGTGTACGACAGCGAGGAGAGCACGCCGGCCTGCATGAAGTTGACGTTGTCGCGCGCCGACCAGCGCACCTTTCTCGTCGGCGGCGACGGCCGGTACCACTGTTGGGTCGTCACCAGATTACCCGCGAAGCGCGACGTCGACAGATCGCGCACGTAGGTGTCGGCTCCCGCGTTCCCGAACGTCTCGTAAAAGCGTCCGATCCCGTTGTGGTTGTTCGCGATCCACAGGGCGTATCCGGGATACCACCCATCGTAGAATCCCCACGTCCAGACGCCGGGCATTCCCTGCGCCGTAAGCGTCGTCATGTCGTGGTTGGCGAGCAGCTGCCACTCCCCGATCGTGATCGGGTCGATGGTCTCGTTATACGGCCCGGTTCCGGTCGAGATGTAGAGCAGCGGCACCGACTCGTGCAGATCGTGCTCGATCACCGGATGCCAGTCGAAGTACGATTTGTAGAAAGCCTTCGTCAGCGCCTGCGAGATCTGGATGCCGTCGCGATTGTTGTCGTGGAAGACGTACTTGCCCCAATAGGGCGTGCTGCGTGGAAATCCGTCGGTCCACTCCTTTCGTCCGCGCGTGTACCGGTAATACCAGTCAACCTGCCGGTCTCGTCCGTCCGGCTCGGCCACGGGATTCACGAGTGTGATGACGTTCTGGCGGATCGCTCTGATGTGAGGCTCGTCGCTGACCGCG
>DASTTD010000399.1:0-7078 GCA_035760325.1 Gemmatimonadaceae bacterium | reverse complement strand
GCGTCCACCGTTATCAGCTCGAGACCCATGTGCGCGCCGAATGTGCGCTCCACCTGTTCCCGCTCGTGAAGTCGGAGCAAACCGGTGTCGACGAAGATGCAGGTGAGCTGATCGCCGATGGCGCGGTGGACGAGAGCGGCGGCGACGGACGAGTCGACGCCGCCCGACAATCCGCAGACCACGCGCGACTTCCTCACCGTCTTTCTGATGCGGTCGATTTCCTCCTCGATGAACGCGCCCGGCGTCCACGTCGGCTCCGCCCTGCACTCGGCGAACAAAAAGTTGGAGATGATCTCTCCACCGCGGGGCGTGTGAGCTACCTCCGGATGGAACTGCACGCCGAATATGGGGCGGTCGCGATGCTGAAAGGCGCTGATCGGATTTCCCCTGCTCTCGGCGGTCACGCGGTACCCTTCGGGCGGCTCCTCGATGTGATCGCCGTGACTCATCCAGGCGGTGACGTGCTCGTCGGCATCAAAGCCGGCGAACAGACCCGCGGGCTCCAGCACCCTCATCTCCGCGCGCCCGTATTCACGCCTGTCCGTGCGGATGACTTTGCCGCCCTCGATGTGCGCGATCAGCTGCATTCCGTAGCAGATCCCGAGAACCGGAGCAATGTCCAGTACGCCGCGCTCGGCGAGCGGCACGTTGTCGCCGTAAACCGAGTTCGGGCCGCCGCTCAGAATTATCCCGGTCGGCCTCCACTCGCGAATCCACTCGACGGTGCGCGTGGGGGGATGGATCTCGGAATAAACCCGGGCCTCGCGGACCCGGCGGGCGATCAACTGCGTGAATTGTGAGCCGAAATCGATGATCAGGATCCGGCTGCTCATAGCGTGAGGTTTTCTACCTCTCCGGTATCGAGATCGAGTATCGACGCCGTACACTTGCCGTGAATCCACCCGCACGCTTCGCCCGGGTTCAACAGGATCGTCTTGCCTACCGTCTTCTGCCCGTGGAGGTGAGAGCTGCCGTGTATGACGAAATCGTGCGACTCGATCGAGCGGTTGCTCACCTCCGCGAGGTCGTGCACGAGCAGGATCCGCTTGCCGCCCACCTCGAAGCTGTGCGGCGATTCATAGATCTCCGTTCCCATGCCCCGCGCCGCGTACGCGGAGAGCGTCTCGCGATCGCCATCGTTGCGTCCGAACACTCCCAGCAGTGCCATGCCGCGCTCGTGGAACGGGGCGAGACTGAACGGAGAACAGTAGTCCCCCGCATGCATCACGATGCTGACGCCCTTGTCGCTGAGTCGCTCGAGCAGGTTGGTCACCGCCGGTACCCGATCATGTGTGTCCGCCATCACGCCGATGCGCACTACACGTACCTCCATTCCGGTTGGAAGTGCTCGTTGCGGACGAGATCGTCGTAGGTCTCCCGCCTGGTAATCACGCCAAACCGGTCGCCATCGACAAGGACCTCCACCGGGCGCGGGCGGGAGTTGTAGTTCGAAGCCATGACGAAGCCGTACGCGCCGGTCGACTTTACCGCGAGAAGATGTCCCGGCTGGGCGTCGTCGATCTGGCGATCGAGTGCCAGAAAATCACCGCTCTCGCAAACCGGCCCCACCACGTCGGCAACCGTGGTGCGACCGGTGGGATTCACCGCCTCGATCCGGTGGAACGCGTTGTAGTGCGAGGGGCGGAGAAGATCCGTCATTCCCGCATCGGTGATGATGAACTCCTTTCCTCCGCTGCGTTTGCGATACAGTACACGCGTCAAAAGCACACCCGCGTTTCCGACCAGAAAGCGCCCCGGCTCGAGAATGATCCTGAGACCCGATCCGCCGACGAGAGCGCTGATCACCTCTCCGAAGTGCGCGACATCGACCGTGCGCTCGGCGTCGTAGGTGACCGCCAGCCCTCCTCCGATATCGAGATACTCCAGCTTCACGCTCGTCTCACGCTCGATCTCGCGGCGCAGATGCAGCAGCCGCTGAAGGCCCACTTCGTAGGGAGCGAATTGCGAGATCTGCGACCCGACGTGCATGTCGAGTCCGAGCAGCCGCACATTGGGGAGAGCGGCGGCGATTTTTCCGACCGACAGGGCTTCGTCGAAGGGAATCCCGAACTTCATTCCCTTCTCGCCCGTGCGCGTATACGGATGCGGCGTGTCGACCAGAACCTCGGGATTTACCCTGAGGGCAACCCTCGCCTCGAGACCCAGGCTCTCCGCGACCTGGTCGAGGACACGAAGCTCTTCCTCGGACTCGACGTTGAAGAGCAGCACTTCGGCGCGAAGAGCTTCTTCCATCTCGCGCTCCGTCTTCCCGACTCCGCTGAACACAATGTCGCCGCCGGAGAATCCGGCCTTCAGCGCCCGAAAGAGCTCGCCGCCGGAGACGATGTCCAACCCGGCCCCCAGCTCGCGCAGCAAACCGAGAAGCGCGATGCTCGAGTTCGCCTTCACGCTGTAATGAAGGCGCGCGTCAATTCCTCCCACCGCATCTCGCAAGGTCGCGTATTGCTCGCGCACGGCCGCCGAGCTGTAGACGTAGGCGGGGGTTCCGACCTCCGCTGCTATTACAGCCAGTCGAACCCCTTCGCAACGGAGACCGTCCGCATCCCTCGGGAATCCGGTCTCCGGTGCGAGGATCTCCGGCAGTCTCGCCGGTGTGTCACGTCGCCGTTTCAATACGCTTTTGCCCAAAGCGCCTCGATTTTCGATCCCTTCCCGCACTTGAGGCAGTTCTTCGGAGGGTCGGCGGAGCGGAATTCCTCGTCGGGAAGAACCCGAATGGTCGCCTTCGTCTCTTCCTTGATCGCTGCCTCGCAGGCGGCGTCTCCACACCACCCCGCATAAACGAAGGCGCCGTCGCCCGCCATCACCTCGCGAAAACGGTCGTAGGTGATTCCCCCGCGAATGCTGTTGTGCTCGCGGCGCTCCCGCGCATCGATCAGCATCGACTCCTGAATGACATGCAGCATGTCGGCGGCGTCTTCACCCACCGAATCGAGCGAGACGGGACGCTTCTCGCCGGTATCGCGCCGCACCATGATCGCCTGATTCTGCTCGAGATCGCGCGGACCGATCTCGATTCGCAGCGGGATCCCGCGCAGCTCCCATTCATAGTACTTGGCGCCGGGCTTCATGCCTTCCCGATCGTCCACGTGCACACGCAGACGGCCGGGCGACCGTCGCTCCCACGCGCTGAGGTTTTCCTTGATCAGGGCGGCGGCGGTTCGAAGACGGCCCTTGTCCGCATCGTTCTTCCAGATCGGCACGATGACGATCTCGACCGGAGCGAGCAGGGGCGGAATCCGGAGCCCCTTGTCGTCCCCGTGTGTCATCACCAGGCCGCCCACCATGCGCGTCGACACTCCCCAGCTCGTATTCCAGGCGTACTCGATCCCGCCGTCCTCAGCCTGGAACTTGAGGTCGAACGCCTTCGAGAAATTCTGGCCGAGGTCGTGCGAGGTGCCGGCCTGCAGTGCCTTGTTGTCCTGCATCATGCCCTCGCACGAGTACGTGCGCAGCGCTCCGGCAAACCTCTCGGCGTCCGTCTTGGTGCCGGTGACGACGGGCATCGCCATGTAGCCTTCCATGAAGTCGCGATAGACACCGAGCATCTTGCGGGCTTCTTCCTCCGCCTCGGCGTGCGTCGCGTGCGCGGTGTGCCCTTCCTGCCAGAGGAATTCGAGGGTGCGCAGGAACAGCCGCGTGCGCATCTCCCAGCGCACGACGTTCGCCCACTGATTGATCAGAATCGGCAGATCGCGATAGCTCTGAACCCACTTCGCGTACATGGCGTAGATGATCGTCTCCGAGGTCGGACGAATGATCAGCGGCTCTTCCAGCTTTTTCCCGCCGCCATGCGTGACGACGGCGGTCTCGGGCGCGAAGCCCTCGACGTGCTCCGCCTCCTTCTTCAGAAAGCTCTCGGGGATGAACAGCGGGAAGTAGGCGTTCTCGTGCCCGGTTTCCTTGAACATGGTGTCGAGCTGCTGCTGCATCCTTTCCCAGATGCCGTAGCCGCGCGGCCGGATCACCATGCAGCCGCGCACGGGCGAATAGTCCGCCAGCTCGCTCCGCAGCACCACTTCGTTGTACCACGCGCTGAAGTCCTCGGCGCGTGTCGTCAGCTTCCTGTCGTCAGCCATTGTCCCGGATTACAGAGATTCAAGAAATACATCGAACGCGATGCTCCGCTCCGATCCATCCGCGAGCGTCTTGACGGTAACAATTCCTTTCTCGTACTCCACGCGCCGCAAAAGCACCACGCTTCGCACGCCCGCGCTTGACGCCGTCTTGAGCTGCCGGGCGAGCGTCTGCGGCTTGAGAGAGTACTCGACGCTCCGGTTCCTGGCGCGCACGCGTCCCGCGACTGCCATCACTTCCGCGAGCAGAGACTCGTCTTCGCCCGCCACCCAGTACTCCGTCGCGAGCGCCGGCGCTGGAAGGAGATTCCGGGATCGCAGCAGCTCGGAAAGTACGACATCCCCCATGCCGAAGCCGAGCGCAGGCAGATCCACGTCTCCGATGGTGGAAAGCAGATCGTCGTAGCGGCCGCCGCCGCAGATTGCGCGCAGCTCGCCCTGTGCGTCGAAAAGCTCGAACACCTTGCCTGTATAGTAAGCAAGCCCGCGCACAATGGAGAGATCGAAGTCCACCCACGCCCCGACGCCGAGCGCGTCCAGGAAACGCAGATACTCGCGCATGCCGGAAAGCTCGGCGGCAACCGGCGCCGCCTTGCCGAACTGACTTTCGATTGCATCGAGGTCCGTTGCGCTGGCGAGCGCTCGCCCGACTGCGACGCGGACTTTGTCGTTGCCCACGATCTTCCCGATTTTTTCGAGCGTGACATCGCGAGGCTCACGGCCGGCTTTATCGATCGCGCCGAAAACCGCGCTCATCGACTCGCTCTGAACTCCGACGTGAGAAAGAATTGCCGTCAACAAGCGGCGGTCGGATACCTTGGCGCGAACATCCGCAGGCTCGAGACCGACAGCGCGCATTACGTCGATCGCGACCGCGAGCAGCTCGGCGTCGGCGGCGATGGATGCTTCGCCGATGATGTCGACGTTCAGCTGGAAGTGCTCACGGAGCCGCCCCCTCTGCTGTCGCTCGTAGCGAAAGAGCTGTGGAACGGAGAACCAGCGGATCGGCTTGCGCAATGCATTCGCCTTCGCCGCGACCATTCGCGCGAGCGTCGGCGTCATCTCCGGACGCAGTGCGACCTCGCGCCCTCCCTTGTCCGTAAAATTATAGAGCTGGCCCACGATTTCATCTCCGCTTTTCTTCGTGTACAGCTCGAGGGACTCGAGTGGCGGGCCGTCGTATTCAACGAATCCATAGCGGCGCGCGACGTCGCGCCAGATTTCTATCAGATAATTGCGGGTCGCGAGCTGCTCGGGGTAAAAATCACGAAATCCGGGTAGAGCTCCCTGTGACATCAGGGAAAGCTACGCGGCGAACGGAGACACCTGCAAGCGCGACATCGCGTCGCCGACGGTGTGGAACGACCCGGTGACGAGCGTCGTTCCGTCGTCCTGCTGCGCTCGGTTCAGGGCGGAGTCGAAATCGGGCTCGAGCTCGCTGCTGAAGCCCGCGGCCCTGGCGAACGCGTGTGCCGCCGCGGCATCCCACATTCGGTTCGGCGGCGCTGACGGGGCGTTGGTGATGACGAAGCGGTCGACCACCGGGGACAGTACACGGATGATGCCGCGCCAATCCTTGTCGGAAAGAACGGCGATGACCGCCGTGCGGGGACGTTCGGCGTCGACGGCTTCGAGCGTCGCTGCGACCGTCCGCGCGCCGTCAGGGTTGTGCGCGACATCGAGGATGAATCTGCCATGGCGCTGGAACCGCCCGGGTAAGAACACTTGCGCGAGCGCGGACGACACGGATGCAAGCGGCCCGGTGTGACCCTCGCCGCGCGCTTCTACCGCCGCGAGAGCTATTGTGGTGTTTCGCGCCTGGTGCAGGCCGACGAGCGGAGTCGTCACGGAGGCTTCTTCCCCGCCTCGCGACAGAGTGAAGGTCGTCCCCACCCTGGATACCACCGTCTCGCGAATCCCATAGGTGCTGTCGATCAGCGTGATCGGCCCCGCTCCGGCCGCGCGAGCGGCTGTGGCGAGAACGCCCCTCAGCTCACTGGTCGGCTCTCCGATCACGGCCGGCGTGGCCACCTTGAAGATGCCGGCTTTTTCCCGGGCGATCTCTTCGAGCGTGACGCCCAGCAGCTCGGTGTGATCTTCGGCAATCGATGTCACGACCGCCACTTCAGGCAACACCACGTTGGTCGAATCGAGGCGTCCCCCGAGACCGGTTTCCACGACCGCGATGTCGACCGACTCCTCCACGAACCAGGAGAATGCCAGCGCGGTGGTGAGCTCGAAGAAAGTCGCCCCGAGCTTTTCCGCGGCCGGAGTCCATTGCTCGAGAAACGCCAGCACTCGCTCCTCCGTGATTGGGGAGCCGTTCAGCGTGATTCGCTCCCGAAAATCGATGAGGTGTGGCGAGGTATACCGGCCGACGCGGAGGCCGCGCGCCCTCAGGAGCGCATCGGCCGTCGCGACGACGCTTCCCTTTCCGTTCGTCCCGGCGACGTGGATGGCGCGGAGAGCGAGGTGCGGAGAGCCCATCATCGAAAGAAGCGCGAGCGTGCGCTCCAGTCCGGGCTTCGTGGCGCTCGTGGTGCGGGCGAAGAGAGCCTTGATCGCTTCGCCGTACGGCGTCAGGAAGTAGTCCACCCCGCTGAAGCGGGTTTGCCGCTCATGTGGCGCAGCAGCTGTCCAACCGTGCGCTTGAGGTCGTTGCGCGGTACGACACTGTCGACGATCCCGTGCTCGAGCAGGAATTCCGCGGTCTGGAATCCTTCCGGCAGCTCCTGCCCGATCGTCTGCTTGATTACACGCGGCCCGGCAAATCCGATTACCGCGCCCGGCTCGGCCAGAATCGCATCACCGAGCATGGAGAAGCTGGCGCTGACGCCTCCGGTCGTCGGATTGGTGAGGATCGAGACGTACGGGATTCTCCGCTCGGAAAGCTGTGAGAGGATGGCCGCGGCCTTTGCCATCTGCATGAGTGAGAGAACGCCTTCCTGCATGCGCGCCCCACCGGATGCGGAGATGATGAT
>DASTTD010000398.1:0-3896 GCA_035760325.1 Gemmatimonadaceae bacterium | reverse complement strand
GAAAACGTACGGTTATCTGCGCTGGGAAATACTCGCCGCGTTCGTGAACGGCGCCGCGCTGCTGCTCATCTCGGTCTGGATACTCTGGGAGGCGCTCCAGCGCTTCGGCTCGCCAGAGCCGATCGCCGGAGGGCTGATGCTGGTGGTGGCCAGCGCGGGTCTGCTCGTGAATCTGATCGTCGTGCGGATTCTCACCGCCGGAGCCAGGCACAACCTCAATACCCGGGGCGCCTACCTGCACGTCCTCGGAGATCTGTTCTCGAGTGTCGGGACGGTCGCTGCCGCAGTCGCGATCCACTACACGGGGTGGCTGCTGGCCGATCCGATCGCGTCGGTGATCACCACCGCGCTCATCATGCGCGGAGCGTGGCGTCTGGTCAGGGAATCGGTGGACATCCTGCTCGAGTCCACGCCGGACCACATCCCCCTCGGCGCCGTCCGCGCGCAGATCGAAGCGATCCCCGGCATCGAGTCGGTGCACGATCTGCACGTCTGGGCGGTGACACCGGCGGTGGTCGCGATGAGCGCCCACTGCATCGTGCGCGAGCCGGACCATCACCAGCACGTTCTGGAGCACGTCCACGATGCGATGCGCCTGTTCGGGATCGAGCACGTGACCATTCAGCTCGAGAAAAAGGAGATGCTCGAGCGCGAGAGGCACTTGCACGCATAGCTAACTTCAAAGGCTATGGCAAAACAGCAGATCCGCAACATCGCGATCATCGCGCACGTCGACCACGGCAAGACGACATTGGTGGACAAGATGCTCCGTCAGGCCGGGGCGTTCCGCGAGAACCAGGTCGTGATGGAGCGAGTGATGGACTCGAACCCGCTCGAGCGCGAGCGCGGGATCACGATCCTCGCCAAGAACACGTCGATCAGGTGGAAGGGGACGAAGATCAACATCGTCGACACGCCCGGACACTCGGACTTCGGCGGCGAGGTCGAGCGCATCCTTCGCATGGTCGACGGGGTGCTGCTGGTGGTGGACGCGTTCGATGGCCCGATGCCGCAGACGCGGTTCGTTCTCCGCAAGGCGCTGGCGCTGCATCGCACGCCGATCGTGGTGATCAACAAGATCGACCGGCCCGGCGCGGATCCGATGCGCGTGCACGACGAAGTCCTCGACCTGTTCATCGAGCTGGAGGCGAACGAGGCGCAGCTGGACGCGACGGTGGTTTACGCGTCGGCGCGCGAGGGTGTGGCGACGATGGACATGGACGTGAAGGCGGTCGACCTCGCTCCACTCTTTGATTCGATCATCGAGCACGTACCCGCGCCGCCAGGTGATGACAGGGGCGCGTTTCAGATGCTGATCTCCACCATCGACCATTCACCATATCTGGGGCGGCTGGGGATCGGGCGCATCGAGCGCGGCGCCGTGCACGTCGGCGATGCGGTGACGCTTCTGCCGCTCGACCCTACACAGAAGGCGGAGCAATCGCGCGTGACGAAGCTGTTCGCCTACGAGGGTCTCGAGCGGGGCGAGGTTGCCGAGGCGCGGGCGGGAGAGATCGTGGCGCTGGCGGGAATCGAGGGAGTGGAGATCGGGCTGACGCTGACGGACATCGAGCATCCGGAGCGGCTGGAGGGGATTTCGGTCGAGGAGCCGACGATCTCGGTCGACTTCCTCGTCAACAACTCTCCGTTCGCCGGCAGGGAAGGGAAGTTCGTGACGTCGCGGCAACTGCGGGAGCGTCTGTACAACGAGCTCGAGCGGAACGTCGCTCTCAGGGTGGAGGACACTGATTCAACCGACACCTGGACGGTATCCGGGCGGGGAGAGCTGCACCTCACGATCCTGATGGAGACGATGCGGCGCGAGGGCTACGAGTTTCAGGTGTCGAGACCGCGTGTCATCACGCGCGAAGGTCCGAACGGCCAGAGACTGGAGCCCTACGAGGAGCTCGCCATCGACGTTCCCGAGGAGTTCCTCGGCGTCGTGATCGAGAAGCTCGGTCCGCGGCGGGCGGGGATGCTGGAGATGAAGAATCCGGGGCAGGGAATGGTCCGGCTGCTGTATCGGATCCCGGCACGCGGGCTGTTCGGTTACCGGTCGGAGTTCCTGACCGACACCCGCGGGACGGGGATCATGCACCACCGCTTCCTCGACTACGGCCCATGGGCGGGGCCGCTGGCCGGGAGAATGCGGGGGACTCTGGTGTCCATGGAGGCGGGGGTGATCGTCGCGTTCGCGCTTGCGAATTTGTCGGAGCGCGCTACCCTATTCGTTGCTCCCGGAGACGCGGTTTATGAGGGGATGCTGGTAGGGGAGAACTCGAGGCCGGGCGACATGGACGTCAATCCGACCCGCGAGAAGAAGCTCACCAACATGCGGTCCAAGTCGAGCGACGAGAACATCCAGCTCGAGCCGCCGCGGGAGTTGACGCTGGAAGGGGCGCTGGAGTATATCGAGGAGGACGAGCTGATCGAGGTGACGCCGCGGGCGATAAGACTGCGCAAGCGCTTCCTCAGCGCGAACGACCGGAAGAAGCTGTCACGTGAGGCGAAGCGGGAGCGAGCCTCGGTCTAACAACCAGGAGATCACGGTAATGTCCGCCATGCTGGAGTCCGAGGAGAGCTTCCCTTACCAGGAGGAAACGGGGGAGGCTCGATCGTGGCTGGCGAAGAAGGTACCGGACGACGCCCCCGACGACGAGGATCTCGAGGACGAGCTGGACGATGAGGAAGACGACGACATCGAAGACGAGCTGGACGACGACGAGCTCGAGGATGACGAGCTGGACGACGACGAGCTCGACGACGATGAGGACGACCTCGACGACGATCTCGACGACGACCTCATAGATCTCGACGACGAGTTCGACGTCGAGGATGACGAGAAGCCGCACCCCGCACATCCGAGGAAGTACGAGGATTAGACAGCAGCCGGTTACGAGCTTCTAAGTTGCGGTTTCTTTCAGGCGAGTAGATCCCCGGTCTGCTCGGCAAGATTCCGTCCCGGTGCCCGCCGGGTGCAATCGAGCGCCTCGCGCACGCTTCGGGCAAGGATTTCGGGCGTGAACGGTTTCTGGACGAACGCGGACCCGGCAGGAAGCGCCCCGCGGCGGATGATATCGTCGTCTGTGTAGCCCGACATGAACAACACCGGCATCTCCGGAAAATGAACTGAGATTCGATTTGCCAGCGCGCGGCCGTTCATTTGCGGCATCACCACGTCCGTGAGAACGAGATGTATTCGCCCGGTCGTCTCATCCAGGAGCGTTAGCGCGTCGCCTCCGTGGCGCGCCTCCAGCACCGAGTATCCCTGACGGAGGAGCACGCGACGCGCCAGCGTGCGCACCGAGTCGTCGTCTTCGACGAGCAAAACGGTTTCGCTACCTCGCGGCGTGACACTCGCTGCGTTGCACGGCTCCCCTTCGGCGGGTGCGGCAATTTGGGGAAAATACATCTCGAATGTCGTGCCCCGACCGACGGCACTCTCGCACCAGATGAATCCGCCGGATTGCTTGACGATGCCGTATGCAGTCGACAATCCAAGCCCGGTCCCCTTTCCTGGTTCCTTCGTCGTGAAGAAAGGCTCGAAGATGCGGGCCTGCGTCCTGGCGTCCATCCCCGAGCCCGTATCGCTGACCTTGATGAGTGCGTAGCGCCCGGGCAACATCAGCCTCATCTCTTCGTCCTCGCCGTCATCCACCTGAACTACCTCTGTCTCGATGGAAAGCGTGCCGCCGTGGGGCATCGCATCGCGTGCATTCACTGAGAGATTCATCAGGACCTGCTCGAGCTGCCCTGGATCAGCAAGTACGCGCGCCGTTTCAGCGGCTGGCCAAAGCGCCACATCGATATCCTCTCCGATAAGGCGTCTGAGCAGCGGACCAATCCGTCCGATCACTGTGTCCAGATCGATGACTTTAGGCTGCAGGATTTGCCGG
>DASTTD010000397.1:0-2519 GCA_035760325.1 Gemmatimonadaceae bacterium | reverse complement strand
GAGATTCGTGCGGCATTGAGCTACGTGGGCGACGATCCCGGCCCGCAGCTGCGGAGCGTATCGCCGGACGGCCGCACCATCGGGCTCGAGCAGCATCACAGCTTCGTAAGGCTTCCGGCGCAGCCGCTCCCCGCGCGGGAGTACGATCCGCGCGCGGGTCTCTTCGCTACGAGCCCTTTCGATTTCGCAGAAAGCTTTCGTGGGGACTACCGGCAGCCGGCGGTGGTGAGGTGGCGGCTCGAGCCCTCCGACACCGCGGCGTATGTGCGCGGCGAGCGGGTGAGGCCGGTGAAGCCGATTGTGTACTATCTCGACCCGGCTATTCCTGAGCCATATCGAACCGCATTCATCGAAGGCGGCATGTGGTGGAATACGATCTTCGAGTCAGCCGGTTGGCGTGATGCATTCCACATCGAGCCGCTGCCGGCCAGCGTCAATGCTCTCGATGCGCGCTATCCCGTCATCTACTGGGTCCACCGCGAGCGGCCCGGTCCGTCGGTCGGTCCCTCTTTCGTCGATCCACGCAGCGGCGAGATCATCACGACTATCGTCCGCATGGATTCGTATCGTTCGCTCGTCAATCACGATATCTACATGGGATTGGTTCCCGCGGCGGGAGCGAACGCATTGCAGCTCACCGCTGAAGAGTTCGCGATGGCGCGACGGCGGCAGCACAGCGCCCACGAGATCGGGCACACCCTCGGCCTCGCCCACAACTACATCGCCTCGAGTCTGGGACGGGCGTCAGTGATGGATTATCCCTACGCGCTTATCCGCCTCGGCGCGGGAAACCGGCTCGACATCTCCGAAGCGTATCGCGCCAGCGGCGGATCGCACGACACGCTCGCGATTCGCTACGCCTATACATGGTACCCGTCGAAGGCGGCGGAATCGGCGGGACTGAAGGCGATCGTGAGAGAGGCCGAAGCGCGGGGCCTCAGATTCATCAATGATGCGCATGTCGCGCCGTCGGGTTCTTATCCCGCGGCGACACAATGGGTGGAAGGAAGCGATGCGCTCGAGTCCCTCGAGCGAACGATGGCGGTGCGTCGCGTGCTGATCGACAGATTCGATGAGCGGGCGGCGTTGCCGGGCGAGCCGCTGGCGGTTCTCAACCGGCGGTTCGCGCACGTCTATCTGCATCACCGCTATGCGCTGCACGCGGCGACGAAAGCGGTAGGTGGAATGGAATTCGGGTACGCGCTCTCTGGTGAGGCAACTGTTCCAACACGCGTAATTCCGCCGGAGGAACAACGCCGCGCGTTGCGCATGGTACTGGCGAATCTGGCGCCGGCCGCGCTCCGCGTTCCGGATCGCGTTGCCGCGCTCATCCCCCCGGTCCCTGCGGGCTACGGATCAGCGCTGACCCTGATCCCTAGCCCGGCCGGCACCGCTTTCGATCCGATTTCAGTCGCGCGCAGTCTGGCGCAGGAGATCGTGGACGGCTTGCTGCATCCGGAACGGGCGGCGCGTCTCGTCGCGTTGCACGCCCGCGACTCGCGGAACCCATCGCTCGGCGAGGTGGCCGGCGCACTGGTGGAGGCAACGTGGGGCATCACTGATGTCAGCCTCCGTGAAGACGATGACACAGCGCTGCGTCGGGTGTCCGAGAGAGCGGTCGCCGATGGATTGCTGGATCTCGCTGGCAACCGCGAGGCGACCGCGGAAGTTCGCGCCGTCGCCTCGCATCACCTTGCCTTGTTGCGCGAGCGTCTCGGGCGGAGCGCCGGTAGCTCTCCGGAGGAGCGCGGACACCGCGCGACAGCGCGGCGTGACATCGAGCTTTACTTCGAGGGGCGAGACGACCGCGCGCGACGGCCGCGGCCGGAGCCCATCCCCCTACCGTGGCCGTAGACCGGATTGCCTGCGAGATGTTCTGAGTTTCAAGGATTGCCTACGAGATCTTCTGAGTCTTCTTTCTGAGAAAGTCCATCAGAATGAACTGTCCGAGCGTCATGGTGTTGGTGAAGTACGCCTTGCCCCTGCTGATCTCGGAAACGCGTTTGACGAACTCCACCAGTGCTCGGTCGCGCGCGAGCATGAAGGTGTTGATGAGAATTCCGGAGCGGCGGCAGTGGGCGACTTCGCGCAGGGTCTGCGCGATCACGGTGCTGTCGAGGCCCATCGAGTTCTTGTAAATCTGCCCGTTGGGCATCGTCATCGCGCTCGGCTTGCCGTCGGTGATCATCACGATCTGGCGCATGTCCTTCTTCTGCGCCATCAGCAGCCGGCGCGCGAGCTTGAGACCTTCGGCGGTGTTGGTGTGATACGGCCCGACCTGCGCCTGCGGCAGAGTGGACAGCGGAATCTCCTCCGCCGAATCGTGAAAGAGCACCACCTGGAGCGTGTCGCCGGGGAACTGCGTGCGAATCAGGTGTGTGAGCGCGAGCGCGACTTTCTTGGCAGGCGTGAAGCGGTCCTCTCCGTACAGGATCATCGAGTGCGAGGTGTCCAGCATCAGGACCGTTGCGCACGACGACCGGTACTCTGCCTGCCGCACCATGATGTCGCCGTAGTCG
>DASTTD010000396.1:0-2417 GCA_035760325.1 Gemmatimonadaceae bacterium | reverse complement strand
TCGATGAGGGTGATCGGACCCACCGGAAACCCGAATTCCACCAGCGCCTTGTCGATGATGTCTACCGCGACGCCCTGATCCAGCAGCAGCCCGGCCTCGTTGATGTACGGTGAGAGAATTCTGTTGGCGTAGAACCCCGGTCCGTCGTTCACGACTATGACCGTCTTGCCGAGCTTCTTTCCGTAGCCGACGACGGTGGCCGTGACCTGAGGGTGAGTCTCCGGGGTCGTTATCACCTCGAGCAGCGGCATCTTGTTCACCGGCGAGAAGAAATGCATGCCGATGACGTGGTCCGGTCTGCTCGACGCTTGCGCGATTTGCGCGATGGGAATGGTGCTGGTATTCGATGCGAAGATGGCCGATGGGTGCACCGCGGCTTCCGTTTCGCGCAGCACCTGGTGCTTGATCGCCAGATCCTCGAAGACTGCTTCGATTACCAGATCGACGTTTCCGAACCCGGAGTAGTCCACCGTGCCGCCGACCAGAGCCATGTAGTCGCTGTACTGCGACTGAGTGATCTGCTTTTTCTTCAGGACCTCGCGCAGTACTTCGCGGACGGCGGCGTATCCCTTCGCTACCCGCCCATGATCGGCGTCCTTGAGCCGAACGAGCGTTCCATGCTGGACAGCGACTGACGCGATGCCCGCTCCCATGAACCCGGCTCCCACGATCGCGATCTTGTCCACCGGCGAGGCCTCGAAGGAGGACACCGGCAGCTCGGGATACTGCGCCGGATCGACGCCCGAGTCCTTCTTGAGCGCGGTGGTGGCAAAAAAGAGAAAAATCAGCTGACGCGACACATCGGTCATCGCCATCTCGCCGAAACGCCGCGACTCCTCGCGGTAGCCGTGCGCGGCACCTTTCGTGTAGCCCGCGGAAACAGCGTCGATGGCCGCGAGGAGGGCGGGGTAATGGCCGCGTGACTTTTCCAAAGTCTTCTCGCGGGCCTTCTTCAGAACGATGGCCCTGCCCGCCGGATTCGAGTCGAGAAGAAAGCCCTTCACGCCGCGTTTGTACCGCTCGCTCCGCCGGCGTCCTTCCGCGACCTCGCGCGCCCGCTGGATCGCAATGCTGCGGAGAATCGACGGATGCACGAGCTCGTCGACGAGCCCCAGCTGCAGCGCCTTTTTGCCGCGCACGTTCTTCCCGGTGAGAATCATGTCGAGAGCGGCGGTGAGGCCGATCTGTCGCGGCAGTCGCTGCGTTCCACCGGCGCCGGGAATGAGACCGAGCTGCACCTCGGGAAGTGCCAGCACCGTCTTCGGATGGTCGGTAGCGATGCGGTACCTGCAGGCGAGGGCCGTCTCCAGACCGCCGCCCAGACACGCTCCGTGTATCGCGGCGACGAGCGGAACGCGCAGCCGCTCGATCGAGTCGAGGAGCATCTGTCCGTCCCTGCTGAGTCGCTCCGCGTCCGTGCTCGTCCTGAGCTCGAGAAACTCCTCGATATCGGCGCCCGCGATCCAGATATCGGGCTTGCCGCTGATGAGCACCGCGGAATACACGTTCGTGTCACGTTCGAGCCGCGATACCAGCGCGACGAACTCATCCTTCACCGCGCGACTGAGCTTGTTGATCGGCTCGTCAGGGAGGTCGAAAGTGATTACCGCTACGCCATCGACGACCTCCACGCCGAGCGCGGGCTTCCACCGCGTGCCAACGAGGCCGCCGATGGCCTGCGTGGTACTGCTCATCAGCTCGTTTCCACGACCATCGCGAAGCCCATCCCTCCGGCGGCGCACACCGTCATGAGGCCGAATTGTCCGCCCCGGCGGCGGAGCTCATTGAGAAGAGTCGTCGTGATGCGCGCACCGGTTGCGCCGAACGGATGACCGATCGCGATCGATCCGCCCATGACGTTGAGCTTGGCGCGGTCCACCTCCCCTACCGGCTCGTCGAATCCCGCGCGCGCGGCCCACTCCTTCGATTCCAGCCCCTTGAGATTCGACAGCAGCTGCGCGGAAAATGCCTCGTGCATCTCGACGAGATCCATGTCGGCGAGCCTCAGTCCGGCTCGCTTGAGCGCGACCGGCGCGGCCAGCACGGGCGCCTGGAGCAGCTGCTCGCCGGGATCCAGAGCGGCATAAGCGTACGACCTGATGAATCCCAGCGCGGGATACCCGAGCGAGTTCGCCTTCTCCTCGCTCATGAGCAGCACGCAGGCGCCGCCGTCGGTGAGGGGCGATGAGTTTCCCGCCGTTACCGAGCCATACTTCCGGTCGAATACCGGCTTGAGCGCGGCGAGCTGCTCGTAGCTCGTGTCTTCGCGAATGCCATTGTCCGCGGTGAGCACGCTCTCGAATCGCGGCGGTACGTACACCGGCATCATCTCGGCCGTCAGCCGTCCGTCGGAAGTACCGGCGGCGGCGAGCCTGTGGGAGCGAAGCGCGAAATGATCCTGTTCCTCGCGCGAGATC
>DASTTD010000395.1:0-10514 GCA_035760325.1 Gemmatimonadaceae bacterium | reverse complement strand
GGCACCGGCGATACCAGCGCGCTCGCCGCCCAGCAATCGGTGGCGCCGGCATGGACTGACGCCAACATCTTCGCCCTGCTGGACGAGGCCAATGTCGCGGACAGCAGTCACGGAGCAATTGCCGCGACTAAAGGGACCAGCGCGGCGGTACGCGACTACGGAAAGCAGATGATGCGCGACCACCACACGCTCCGAGCGGACGGCCAGGCCCTGGCGAAGCGACTCAAGATCACTCCGACTCCTCCCGCCGGCGACACGCTTCCCGCAGCAGCGCAGACAGTCGGCGACATGCTGAACACGACGGCCAAGGGCAAGGATTTCGACAAGGCGTACATCGATCACGAAGTCGAGATACACAAGGCGGTTCTGGACATCGCGACGAGATCGATGACAGCGGCACAGAGCACGGAGCTCAAGAACATGCTCCAGAAGGCGGCGCCGGCCATCCAGGGCCACCTCGACAAGGCGCAGTCGATTCAGCGCAGCATGCAGTAAAGCAGGTGCTGCGTGGAGTAATCTTCGACATTGACGGCACGCTCGTGGACAGCAACGACGCCCACGCGCAATCGTGGGTCGATGCGTTCGGCGAAGCCGGCTACGACGTGCCCTTCGAAGCGGTGCGACCGCTGATCGGCATGGGCGGCGACAAGCTTCTGCCCAAGGCGATCAGCGTCAGACAGGACAGCGAGGAAGGCAAAAAACTCGGCCAGCGCCGGTCCGAGATATTCCGTCGCGACTACCTGCCGCGCCTGCGCGCTCTCAAGGGCTCCCGGGCGCTCGTCGAGCGCGTTCGCGAAGAGGGCCTGACGCCGGTCGTTGCGACTTCCGCGAAAGACGAAGAGCTCACGGGCCTCCTCAAGGCGGCGGAGGTTGCCGACCTCATGGAGGAGAAGGCGACCGCTTCAGACGCAAAGCGATCAAAGCCTGATCCTGACATCGTCGAAGCCGCCATCGAGCAGGCCGGGATGGAAGCGCGGGAGCTCGTGATGATCGGCGACACGCCGTACGACGTCGAGGCCGCAGCGAGAGCTGGTATCCGCATCATCGGCTTCCGATCCGGAGGATGGGGGGATGAGGATCTATCCGGAGCGGCCGAGATATACGACGGCCCCGCGCATCTGTTGGCAGAGTATTCGTCGTCGCTGCTGGGGAGAAAGGGCGCATAATCCGAGGCGACGGGCAAAGCAAATTCGAACACTCGCATCCGTATCGTTCGAAGTTTGCTGCCGTTGGACTTGGGTAGATTATCTGCAGCCCCCAAGTCCGAGTTCCCGATTCCATTCGCGCGCCTGTACGACCATCTCTGCTGGGCCGATCGTAAAGTCCTCGAGAGCCTTCGCTCGACGGAAAACCCTCCGGCCAGAGCTCTCGCCCTGTATGCCCACGTGCTCGGGGCCGAACATGTCTGGCTGACGCGCATCCATTCGAAACCGGCTGCGGTCGCCGTATGGCCTTCGCTCACCATCGACGAGTGTGAAGAGCTCGCGAACGCCAACTGTGAGGCGTTCGGAAGCCTGGTGAAGACGCTGACTCCAGCTTCGCTCGCGAAGCAGATCGCTTACACCAATACGGCCGGAGCGAGCTTTATCTCCACGCTCGAGGACATCCTCGTTCACGTCGCTCTCCACGGCTCCTATCACCGCGGTCAAATCGCGATATCGCTGCGGGAATCGGGGGAGGTGCCCGCTCCTACGGACTACATTGCCTTCGCGCGCGGTTCATCGGCCGCGATCCGTACCACGCCTGCGCGGACCTGATGAACCTCCTTTACTCGTATCTGCGAAACTACCGGCCGCTGATTCTGCTCGCCCTGGTGCTGGCCGCGACGAACCAGGTGTTCTCGCTCCTCGATCCCCTGATATTCCGCCACGTCATCGACGATTACGCGACGCGGTTCCGCGACTACACCACCTCGGAGTTCATCACCGGAGCGGGGAAGCTGCTGCTGATGGCGATGGGCGTGGCGTTCGTGTCGCGCGTCGCCAAGAATTTTCAGGACTATTTCGTCAACGTCATCACCCAGCGCCTCGGGGCGGAGATGTACTCCGACGGAATACGCCACTCCCTCGAGCTGCCCTACTCCGTCTTCGAGGATCAGCGCAGCGGCGAGACCCTCGGCAAGCTCCAGAAGGTGCGCTCGGACGTGGAGAAGTTCATCGCGCTGTCCATCAACCTGATATTCACGACGCTGGTCGGGGTGGTGTTCGTCGTGATCTACGCGTTCACGGTCCACTGGATCATTGTGCCCGCGTTTTTAGCGACGGTGCCGCTGCTCGGCTTTCTGAGCTGGGTTCTGAGCGGCCGGATCAAGACGATTCAGAAGGTGATCGTCGCCGAGACGACCGCGCTGGCCGGCTCGACGACGGAGTCTCTTCGCAACATCGAGCTGGTGAAAAGTCTGGGGCTGGCGGACCAGGAGGTACTGCGGCTCAACGCGACGACGCAGAAAATTCTGAATCTCGAGCTGAAGAAGGTGAAGTACATCAGAAGCCTGAGCTTCATTCAGGGAACAGCCGTGAACCTGCTGAGGACGTGCATTCTCTTTCTGATGCTGTACCTGATTTTCACCCAGAAGATCACCGTGGGGCAGTTCTTCTCTCTGCTCTTCTATTCCTTCTTCATCTTCGGCCCGATGCAGGAGCTGGGCAACATCATCAACGTCTACCGCGAGACCGAGGTGTCGCTCGGAAACTTCCGGAAGATTCTGGACACGCCGAAAGACCCGAAGCCGGCGAATCCGCTTCCCCTGGCCGACATCGAGGAGCTGGAGTTCGACGATGTGGGTTTCCTGCATCAGACGGCGACATCGCCGGCGCTGACGGACATCTCGTTTGCCGTGAGGCGCGGTGAGACGATCGCGTTCGTCGGACCATCCGGTGCCGGGAAGACGACGCTGGTCAAGCTGCTCGTCGGACTCTATCCGCCGAGGAGCGGCCGCATCCTGTACAACGGCCTGCCGAGCGATTCCGTCGACCTCGACAACCTGCGCGAGCGCATCGGCTTCGTCACGCAGGACGCGCAGCTGTTCTCCGGCACGATCAGGGAGAACCTGCTGTTCGTGAATCCGCGGGCCACTGACGAGCAGTGCCTAGACGTGCTCCACAAGGCCGCCGCACACACCCTGCTCGCGCGTGCGGACAAGGGACTCGATACGGTGATTGGAGAAGGCGGAGTAAAGGTATCCGGCGGCGAGAAGCAGCGTCTGGCGATCGCGCGTGCGCTCCTGCGTGATCCGCATCTCCTCGTTTTCGACGAGGCGACCTCGTCGCTGGACTCACTGACGGAGGAAGAGATCTCGCGGACAATGCGTGATGTCGCCAGGTCGCGCGAAGTGATCACCATTCTGATCGCGCACCGGCTGTCGACGGTCATGCACGCGGATCGCATCTACGTACTGGAACGCGGCAGGATCGTCGAAGCGGGCCAGCACGAAGACCTGCTGCAGCGTACCGGCCTATACTATGCGATGTGGCGCCAGCAGGTAGGCGAGCGGCGCACTACGCCGCAGCTGCCAGCCGCGAAGATCCCGCAGCTGGCTCCGGCCTAAACGACTCCACTCAGCGACATGGCAGACGATACGGGTAAACTGAAGAAGGGAAATTTCGTCGACGCTCTCGAGTCGATCCGCCGCGAGGCCGAGAGCCTCATGAAGCGGAGCGATCTGCCACCGGAGGTCCGCGCATCGCTCGAACGGATTTCGGGCTACGCGCGTGGCAAGTTCGAGCTCGGCGCGGATACCGAGTAGCTCTTTCGGCCTGGTCCCATTCGGGATCCGTTTGCGGGGAGTCGGAGGGGTCTGCAACGCGAGTACGCTCTCCGCGCCCGCAAGCGGGCTCCGCCCGAGCGAGCGTCTGTCGCCAAAGAGGAACCCCTCCCACCCTCCCTGCGCGCACACAATACCAGCCCAAAGCTGGATTCCAACCCTGACCGCCCGGCCGGCGTCATATTGCGACTGAGATGACGAGAGTCGCGTTGGTAACGGACATAGCCCGGTCTGCGGAAGCTCCTGACATCATCAAGCGGGCACAGGCGGGCGACGTCGATGCGTTCGAGCTCATTTATCGCGAACACTCGGGGAAAACCTACGCGTTGTGTCTCCGTCTCGTCGGCGGGCAGACGGCGGATGCGACCGAGCTCCTTCAGGACGTATTCATCCGCGCCTGGCGAAAGCTCGACACGTTTCGCGGGGATTCGGCTTTTTCCTCGTGGCTGCATCGCCTGACGGTGAACACGCTGCTCGAGAATGCGCGGAGCGAGCGGCGACGGACGGCGCGCGTGCTCCCGATGGATGATACCAGCCGCCTTCCGGGCGCAGCGCGGGCAAGTGGGGTCGAGGAGCGCATGGACATGGAGAGAGCGATTGCGTCGTTGCCGAAAGGCGCGCGGATCGCATTCGTTCTGCATGACGTCGAGGGGTTTCAGCATCAGGAAATCGCGGCACAGCTGAGCGTGTCGGTAGGAACCGTAAAGGCACAACTGCACCGGGCGCGCAGGCTGCTCAGGGAGAGACTGGAGAGATGACACACGAAGTGATAAGGCACTTGCTGGACGATTATGTGACGGGCGAGCTGACGGAGGATGCGCGCGCGCCGGTCGCGGAGCACATCGCGAGCTGTGAGATATGCACGACCGAAGCCGCAAGTCTGCGGGAGATCCTCGCCCGCGCGTCGGAGCTGCCGCGGGCGATCGAGCCCCCGGACGCCTCGTGGTCGAACATCAGGCAGGCGATCGAACGCGACACCCACGCTCTGAAGAGCTCGCGCTCAGGCTTTACCGGCAGCTGGCGCCACCTGCAGGCCGCCGCCGCCGTGCTCCTGGTCGCAGCGGTCTCGTCGGGCGCGACGTTCCTCTATGTAACCCGCGATGGAAGGGCGACGCCATCGGCCCACTCCGGCTCCGCCGGCGCCGAATCGCGCGGGACTCCGGCCAGTCTCGCGGCGTTCACCATCGAGGAAAACAACTACATGCGTACAGCCAGCATTCTGCGCGATCTGCTCGACAGCCAGAAGGACGCGCTGGCGCCGGAGACGGTCGCGCAGATCAACGCGAGCCTGCGGACGATCGACGAGGCCATACTCGAGGCGAGGAACGCGCTCGCCCGCGATCCCGCCAATACGATGCTGGTAGAGATGCTGTCAGCGAGCTATCGCCAGAAAGTCGACCTGCTCCGCCGCACCACCGAGATGACGCGAGGTAGCTGAGTGCATCTGAGTGCCGTGATGATCCTGCTTGCCGCCGTCGTGTCAGCGACGTCGGCATCGGCTCAGCAGAAGCTCGAGCGGAGGCTCGCCCTCGGCATGGAGGGCGCGCTTCGCATTCACAACATGGTGGGCAGCGTCATCGTCCATGGATGGAACAAGGATACCGTTCTCGTTCGCGGAGCCGTCGGTGCCGGCGATCAGCTCTATATGGGTGGCGGCTATACCGGCGTGAAGATGTTCGTGGAATCCAGCAGCGAGCGTAACCCGAAACCCACCAGGCTCGAAGTCTGGGTGCCGGCCCGGGTCAAGCTATGGGTGAAAACCGCTACGGCGAACATCGACGTAAGCGGCGTGTCGGGCGGACTCGATCTTTATGTCGTGAGCGGGACGATCGATGTGACCGGCACTCCCCGGGAGCTGAATGCCGAAGCGATAGACGGCGACATACACATCGCCGGCTCACCGCCCTGGCTCCGGGCGAAGAGCGCCAGCGGCGCGATCACGTTTCGCGGCGCGAGCGCCGACGCCGCGCTATCCACCGTCAGCGGAGCGATCCGGGTCGAAGGCGGTCTGTTCGAGCGCACCAGGATCGAGACGGTAACGGGGAACATCACCTTCGCCGGGCACCTCGACCGCAGCGGAGTTTTCAACTTCGACAGCCACGGCGGCACGGTGAGTATCGCGATACCCGAGAAAACGAATGCCTCGTTCGCCGTAGTCACCATAGCCGGCACTATCGACAATCAGCTCTCCCGGACCCGCGCGGTCGCCGGCAGGTTTGGACGAGGGCAGGAGCTGGTGGCTGAAATAGGAGCGGGAGGGGCTAAGGTGAACGTCCGGACCTTTAAGGGCCCGGTCACTATCAGGCGGGCGCCCTGATCTGGGTTGTACACCCTAAGCAACTCAAAACCAACACAACGAGAACGACACAGATGTGAGGAGACAGAGGCACAGCTTCGAGTTGCGAGACTCTCGCAACTCAGACCTACGCTTCTGTCCCCTCACATCTGTGTCGTTCTCGTTGTAGTTGCTCAGAATCCGTCGAGCCTACCGACGGATTCCAACCCCCCGAACGTAAGCGGCATCGTAGTCTCGCAGAACTAACCTCCGAAGGAGACCACGATGAACCGCACCATGTTCCGCAGCGTCATGCTCGCATCAGCGCTAACTCTCACCGCGTTCAGCGCCGCGCTGGCCGGTCCGCCCTGGATCGCGATCGAGTACCCGGCCAATCCGTTCGACCGCGCATCGCGTGACGCGTTTCTCACCGTTCGCACCTACCACCACGGTGACCTGATGTCGAGGACCGTGGCGGGCACCGCCGAAGGGATCGTCAATGGAAAGCGACAGACCATGCGTCTCGACATCCGCCCGGGGTCACAGGCGGGGATGTACGTAGTGCGGTGGCAGCGTCCGGCGACCGGCCGCTGGGTGCTCGTCATCAACAGTGGGGAGAAGGGCAAAGTCGATGCGAGCGCCGTAGTCGAGATCGGCGCCAATGGTGGAATTGCCGGCGTGACGGTGCCGACCCGCCACGTCGGTGATGGCTGGATCGGTCCACGAGCGGTTGCCGCCGCCGAGATCGAAGGCCTGCTTCGGGGCCGCGCGATCGTCAGCGCGGCAGGACCTGCCAGAGCAGCGTCGCGCTAGAGGTTCGCTAGAGCCCGCGGAGGCTGTTCAGGCTTTCCTGCAACTCCGCGGTGCGTCTGGCGGAATACTCGCCGAGGCAACGACCGCGCAGCCGTGCCCAGAGCTCACCTTCCTGGCTTCTCGTCTGTTGACGGCACTCCCTGTCGCGAGTCAGGATCCACGCTCGCTGCCTCACCCGGAAACGCTCCTCCAGCTCTGCGCCTCCCGAGCGTCGCGCCTGTGAAATGAGCTCCTGATAAACGCGGTTCAGCTCGACATCGGATCGCGCAATCGATCGATTGAGACACGTGCGCTGATCGTCCGCGGCGGGGGAATCGCACGGATCACCGATCGCCCCCGGGCGCACATTCCCGGTGGGAACGTTGGTCGGCGAAGGGGCATCCCGAGCGCGGCGCGGCGGAGCGATGCGCGATCCAGTTCCGGAGCTCGCTCGAGGCTCGCTGGTGGATGTTGGTCGTGGCGTGCTTCCCGACGGAGTGAGAACCTGTCCGGCGTTCGTTCCCCCGCCGGCCACAGTCACCAGACCATCAGTCTCCGATTCGGGTCTCGACCTCACCGTGATCGGAATGGTCGTGTCGAGGTCTGCGGCCGCGGTGTTCCTGTTCGCCGCAGCCAGATCACGCAGGAGCATGCTGTCCTGCACTATCGGCGGGGACTCCTCTTTTTCCGAGCCCTTACATGAAATGACAAGAGCCTGAACGAGCACGGCTGAAAGCAGAAACGGAGCGCGGCGAGTTAGGATTTTCATAGTTCGCTGAAGAGTGTTTCGGACCCTGAATCGGGCAGATGGTGTGCCAGAAACGGGGGTGCCGGACCCACCTCCAATATGCAGCACCGATGCGCTTGGAGCGCACCTGATACAGATTGAGGCAGCTCAACGCGGATTCGTATGACGGATACCAAAGTGATAAGGACGTTTGCCAACGAGGTCGAAGCCTATGTGGCACAAGCGGTTCTGGACGCCAATGGCATAGACTCCCACCTGATTCGGGACGATGCCGGCGGAATGATGCCCTGGCTCCAATGGCTACACCCGATCCGGCTGGTGGTTCTCGAAGACGACAGCGCGGCGGCTGTCGAGATCCTCGATTCGCCGCCCGGGACCACGGAAGGCACTGGTCCCTCCAAGCTGTAGCACTCCTCCTCCAGCAACTCAGCCTCCAGCAACTCAGCCGAATGCTCACGTTTGCTCCATGTCTGTCGGACGCCACTCGTCTCGCAATCACGCTGTCGGTAGTCTCCGTGCTCGGATTCCCTGCCGCGGAGGCGCAGCCAAGGGAAAGGGATCTGGCGCGCGCGAAGCGCATACTTCGGGAAACGCCGCTCGTCGACGGCCACAACGATCTGCCATGGCGGATACGCGAGGATTCCATCGCTCGAGGCAACGTCGCCGCCTACGACCTTCGCAAGCCAACGCCGGGACACACGGATCTCGCGAGGTTGCGGACGGGCATCGTCGGGGCGCAGTTCTGGTCCGTGTACGTCCCCGGGGAGTATCGTGACTCGGGCTTCGCCCGCGTCCAGCTCGAGCAGATCGATATCGCGCGGCGGATAATCGAGCGCTATCCCGACCGGTTCACCCTCGCGCTCACATCGGGAGATATTCGCCGCAGCTTCAGGCAGGGCAAGATCGGGTCTCTCCTCGGCATGGAGGGGGGCCACGCCATCGAGAATTCACTCGGTGCCCTCCGCGCTTATTACGACCTTGGCGCTCGCTACATGACGCTGACGCACAACGTCACTCTCGACTGGGCCGACGCAGCGCTGGATTCCGCGCGGCACAACGGGCTCACCGCGTTCGGTGACAGCGTCGTGCGCGAGATGAACAGGCTCGGAATGCTGGTGGATCTCTCCCATGTGTCGCCGGCCACGATGAGCGACGCGCTCAACGTCACGCAGGCTCCGGTGATCTTCTCCCATTCGGCTGCGCGCGCGCTGGTCGATGTTGCCCGCAACGTTCCGGATTCCATTCTGCGCCGCCTGCCGGCGAACGGCGGCGTGGTGATGGTGACCTTCGTGCCGCCCTTCGTTTCAGCGGCGGTGCTGCAGCACGAGATGTCCGCGCGGCCAACGATAGTTCAGCTGCGCCAGCAGTACGGCGACGACTCGGTCGCCATCAACCGCGCCATTGATGAGTGGCGGGCCGCCAACCCGCCTCCCCGAGCGACGCTGGCGCAGGTTGCCGATCACATCGAGCACATCCGGCGAGTCGCGGGCCCGGACCATGTCGGCATCGGTGGCGATTTCGATGGGATCTCGGAGACGGTGGAAGGGCTGGAGGATGTCGCCAGCTATCCCACACTCTTCGCCGAGCTCGTGCGCCGCGGGTGGTCGGACAGAGACCTGAAAAAGCTCGCCGGTGAGAACGTGCTTCGCGCGTTCGCCCGGACGGAAGCCGTCGCCGCGCGGCTGAAGAAAGAGCTGGCCGGGCCGCGCTAGGCGTTTCTTCATCCACCGGGTAGACTTCAGCGGATGAAGCTTCAACGGTGGGTCGGTCTGATCGGAGCGGCGGTGATGCTGCACACCAACGCGAAAGCCGCGTTTGCCGGCTGCGTCCTGGCCGACTCGGGTGCGACAGCGGCCGTTCCCGCCCAGAGCCATCCGGCGAGCCACGGCGAGCGCGTTCCCGGTGCCGATCCGGAATCGACACACCACCATGACGAGGGTTCGGCTCCGGAAGAAATGGCAGGCGCGAGCGGGGATGAAGGCGTGCCGAGTGACCCTTCCGGGAGCGAAGACTGCTGTCGGGAGATGACTTCGTGCGGCAGTAACGTGATCCTGAATCAGGGCGCCCCGCGAACAGCGAAAGGACTTGCAGCGGCGGCGGCATTCTCCAGGCATAGCGAAGCTCTGCTCGGTCGAACAGCGGAGCCCGAACCACCTCCTCCGAAGGGCTAAGAGCACCCATCCAGCTGGTGCTCCTGTCCGCCGTGCGAATCCGCTGGCGGATCACATCGCCGCTACTGCCTTTCGCAGGGCGTCGCATTCACTTCGGACTCAAAAAAAATGTCGTTTCTCTCAGTACTCCGTCATCCCGTCGTCATCATCATCGCGCTTGCGGCGGCCCTGACCATGCGTGTTGCGCCCGCTGGCGCACAGCACGTCCACGGCGCTGCACAGGATTCCGTCAAGAAAAAGGCGCCCCCTAAAAAGCCGGCAAAGCCAAAGGCAGCTGGCGCTACCGCGAACAAACAGGCGGCTGCAAAGAAGGCGGCGGCCAAAAAGGTGACAGCCGGGAAAGCTACAGCCCGGAAAGCGACAGCCAGAAAAGCGACAGCCGGGAAAGCGACAGCCAGGAAAACTGGCGCCGCCGATTCCGCGCATGTCCATCATCCCGATACGACGCGCACGGATACGACGCGCGCGGACAGCGCGGCGATGCCTCATGCCCAGCACGCGGATACTACTCAACGCGGCGACACCGCGACGCATGTGCATCCGCCTTCGCCGACAGTGACCGGCGGGGACACGGCGACGCACTTGCATCCCCCCTCGCCGACAACCGGCGAACCCTCTCCGCATTCGATGACTGGAGTGAACGAACACCCCGCCGCGCAGCAAGCGCACGCGCACTCGAATGGGATGATGATCGGCCCCGCCGGAGTCAGCATGGCGAGGATGGGATCCGGGACAACGTGGATACCAGATGCCGTGAGTCTCCCG
>DASTTD010000394.1:0-3661 GCA_035760325.1 Gemmatimonadaceae bacterium | reverse complement strand
CAGTGTGAGCAATGTTCCCGATGCTCCGACCAGCACCCCGGCGACGACCAGCATCTGGTTGTGGAGCACGAACCCGGTGAGAGCCGCCGCCAGGCCGGTCAGCGAGTTGAGGATCGAGATCACCACCGGCATGTCGCCACCGCCGATCGGCAGGACGAACATCGCGCCCAGAAAGAGAGATGCGGCAAACAGCACCCAGAGCGCGAACGCACCGCCGAGTCCCATCACGACCCACGCGCCCAGCGCGAAGATCGCGATCAGCGTCAACGCGTTGATGGCGCGCTGCATTGGAAACTGAAGCGGTTTACCGGAGAGAAGCTCCTGCAGCTTTCCGAACGCGATCAGGCTTCCGGTGAAGGAGACGGCTCCGATAATGGTGCCGAGCACGATCGAGGTCGCCTCTCCCTTTCCGACCAGGTCGGTCGAGCGCGAAAGCCGCAGAAATTCCGCTACCGACACGAGCGCCGCCGTCGCGCCGCCCATCCCGTTGAATAGAGCCACCATCTGCGGCATCGCCGTCATCTGCACGGTTCGCGCGAAGTAGATACCCATCACCGCCCCGATGAACGTTCCGAGCGCGATGGACCAGTAGGAGAGGATCTGGCGGTCGAGGAGCGTGGCGCCAAGCGCGAGCGCCATGCCCATCGCGGCGAGCCGGTTGCCCGCGCGCGCGGTGGAAGGCGAGCTGAGCTGCTTGAGTCCGAAGATGAAGAGCACCGCCGCGATGATGTAGCTGACCGCGATTATCGACTCGCGGAGGTCAGACATTCTTCTTCTCTTCCGCCTCTTTGGCGATGTCACGCTTCTTGAACATCTCGAGCATCCGATCCGTCACGACGAATCCACCGAAGACATTGGCGGCGCCGAATACCACCGCGATGAAGCCGAGTGCATGCAGGAGCGTCGTGTCCGCCGAGCCGGCAACGAGCATCGCGCCAAGAACCACGATCCCGTGAATGGCGTTGGTGCCCGACATCAGCGGCGTATGCAGCACTGACGGTACGCGCGCGATCACCTCGAAGCCGACGAAGATCGCCATGATGAAGACGTAGATGCCGAGTATGAGCTCCTGGCTCACCGGTTCGACTCCACGAGTCCGGGACTGGAGCTCCCGAGCCGCGCCAGCGTCGGCGCGTGGCGGATCTTCCCGGCGGCGGTTATGCACACGGCGCTGATGATGTCGTCGTCGAAGTTGAGATTCAGCTCGCCCTTCGGGGCCAGCAGCGTGACGAGGGCGGCCACGTTCTTTGCGTACATCTGACTCGCGTGGAACGCGAGGTCGCTCGAGATGTGCAGCGGCGCGATGATCGTGACCTCGTGCTCGACGACCGTATCGCCCGGAACGCTCAGCTCGCAGTTGCCGCCCTGTTCCCCCGCGAGATCCACGATCACTGAGCCCGGCCGCATCGCCGCGACTGTCTTTGCGTCGACGAGGAGCGGCGCCCTCTTGCCGGGAACCAGCGCCGTGGTGATGATGACATCGGCAAGCGCCGCGCGCTTGTGAATGAGCTCCTTCTCGCGGCGGATGTGATCCTCGCTCAGCTCCTTCGCGTAGCCGCCCGCGTCCTGTGCCTCCGCAGCGTGTACGTCCAGCTCGACGAAGGTGGCGCCGAGGCTCTGAACCTGCTCCTTCACGACGGGCCTGGTGTCGAACGCCTCCACGACTGCGCCGATCCTGCGCGCCGTCGCAATCGCCTGAAGCCCGGCGACGCCCGCCCCAATGACGAGAACCTTGGCCGGCCTCACCGTCCCGGCTGCCGTCATCAGCATCGGAAAGAACTTCTGAAGGGCGTTGGCCGCGATGAGCACGGCCTTGTAGCCCGCCACCGTGCTCTGGGACGACAGCGCATCCATCATTTGCGCCCGCGTCGTGCGTGGGACGAGCTCCATACTCATGGCAACGACCTCGCGCCCGGCGAGCTGCTCGAACAGGCGAGGATCGCCGGATGGCTGGAGGAGTCCGATAAGGACCGAGCCCGGCTTGAGCATATCCAGCTCCGATCTGCCGTGCCCCTGTCCAGTGCCGGGTCGCTGGAGCTTCAGCACCATTGCCGCCGTGCGGTAGATATCTTCGGCGGAGTCAGCGAGATCGCAGCCGGCTGCCCGGTAAGCTTCGTCGGTGAAGCCCGCGCGCAGCCCGGCTCCACGCTCGATGACGACCTGGTGTCCCGCGCGCGTAAGCTGCTGCACCACATCAGGCACCAGCGCGACCCGCCTTTCGCCTTTGGCAGTCTCGCGGGGAACCCCGATCAGCATGTCAGCGTTTCCGGATTGTCATCTCTGCGCCATAAAATACGCGGTCTCGTGACGGCGCGTTTATATTCACGATGAATGCCCCGCCAACGGAACTGGACCGATCTGCGTGGAGGGATAATCTCCGCGGTGGTAATTGTGCTCGCCGTGCTCGCGACTGTGTTTTTCGCGCGGGTAGGGGCGCTCCATGGCAAAAAAGTAACTCTCTACGTACTTGCTGACGACGGCTCCGGCGTTCTGCCCGGCACCGAAGTGTGGCTGGCGGGAAAGCACTCCGGCTCGGTAAAGAACATTTCCTTTCGGACGCCGTCCAACGACAGCCTCGGCCGCCTGATCATCACGACGGAGTTTCTGGCCAGAGACCTCCCGTATGTGCGGCGGGATTCGTGGGCTCAGATCCAGGCCGGCGGACGGCTGCTCGGCACTCCCGTCGTATACGTGGCCATCGGGTCGCGGGAGTCACCGGCCCTGCGCGACGGAGACACGATCAATGCGCGAGCGAAGCCGCGTGCCCTCGACGTCGCCGGCCAGGTCGCGGGCGCGCTGCCGGAAGTTCGCGGGCTGCTGGCGGACCTCTCCACTCTCAACAGGCAGATATCGAGTCCGGTCGGAACGATCGGAAATTTCCGTACCCGAGGCATGGGCGAGATGACGGACGTGGCCGGGACGATGTCGCGAATCACGGGCAAGATCACGACCGGCCGGGGAACCATCGGTCTCGTGATGCGCGGCGATCTGATGGAGCGTGCGTCGCGCGTGATGTCGGCAGCCGACTCCGCGCGGCTGCTCATGTCAACCGGTCAGGGCAGCATTGGCCGGTTCAGGCGCGACACGACGCTGATGACGGCCGTGCAGGGAATCACCGCGGAGCTCGACAGCCTGCGCGCAATGGCAGGGAAATTCGGCGGGGGAGACAGCAGCCTCACGGTCGCCCTCGCGCAACGGCGGGCACTCATGGATTCGCTGATCACCGACATCAAGAAGCATCCGTTCCGGTATATCAGCTTCTAGTCACTGGCTGCGGACTGCGGACTGACTGCGGACTGCGGACTAACTGCGGACTGCGGACCTACTGCGGACTAAAGACCAGGTGCCATTGCGGACTGCTGACTAATTGCGGATTTCGGACTAACTGCGGACTGCGAACTAACTGCCCAGGTATCCGAACTGTACGACCGTTCGCCATCCGTAATGAGTTCGCAGTACGCCGATTGCGAGAGGGGATACCTGTCAGTCGCTCACACAAAAAGAGGGAAGGTCGTCGCTCGTCATCGAGAGAACCACACGGACCACGGATAACGCGGTAGTTGGTCCGCAGTCCGCAGTTAGTCCGAAGTTTGCAGTCAGTCAGCAGTCCGCAATGGCACCTGGTCTTTAGTCCGCAGTAGGTCCGCAGTCCGCAGTTAAA
>DASTTD010000393.1:0-3688 GCA_035760325.1 Gemmatimonadaceae bacterium | reverse complement strand
CGCGAACATCACCAGCACCACCAGCCGGATCACGGCGCCCATACCCCAGCGGATCATCAGCTCACCGGGCAGCGTGTTGCCCTTCCGGCCGCCACTCAGAAGCGCGAAAGCGCCGACCTGTACTGCGAAAGCCAGTCCAGCGCTTACCAGCAGCGCCTGGTTCTGTGCATCGCCCGTGAAGACGAGTCGGAGCAGCAGCCAGGCGTGGAAGATGATCGCCAGGGAAATCAGCGCGAAGAGTCCGACAGACTTCGCGGAAGTCATCGTCCCCTCGATTCGTCGTCTTTCCTCTGGGCCGCCGCGATCTTCCGATACATGTTGTAGAAGGCCGCCCCCGCGCCCACGAAGACCCCGATGATCGTAAACACTCCGTTTGTCCCGATCCGGTTGTCGAGCCACTGCCCGGCGAAAAGAAAGACGATGATGGCGAAGGCAAACTGGATTCCCACGCCGGCGAAGTCAGCGGCGGAGAGACCGCCGGATCCTGGCGCCTGTCGCTGCCGTTTCTCGTCGTCCATTCTGTTGGGAATTTAGTCGCTTGTGAACTTTTTCACAAGCGAACGGATCGGACGCCCTCCGCTGGAAAACCAGCGATGGCTAGCCAGCCGGAGGCGATAACGAGCTCCCCCGTTTCGCCCAGCTGCCTCGCCAGATCGCGCAAATACGTATCCAGCCCGCGAGTGTGGCCGATCACGAATCGCGACAAGAATCTGAATACGGGATTGTAGACCTCACCGTCCTCAGTGATTCGCACGATGGTCGACCCGCCACTGGGAATGAGCTCGAACGTCCACCGCCCGCCGAACGGCAGTGAGCGATCCGCAATACGTGTGACCAGCCGCTCGTTCGGCACGCTCTCTTCTACTTCATATAGTATGGCGCCGTCCGATCCGACTTCCCTGTAACGCCGGCGCCCGTTGGAGTCGGGAAGTATCTCTACGCTCTCCACCGATGAGCGCCAGGACGGAAATTTTTTCGGATCCGCAATCAGCGCGAAGATCTCCGCGCTCGGCCGCTCGTATCGCGCTTCTCGCACGGCCCGGTGCTCGACCGGCAGCGCCATTCCCGCGGCGACGACCACGATCACCAGTGCCGCGAAGGCTCCAAGAACGATGAGCGCGATCTTCATCAGCGCAAAGGTAGAAGCACGGGTACGCGTTCGCAAAAACGCCCGGCATCCTTCGTCCCATCGATGATTCCGGGCTCAAAATGATTGGATTTCCGAAGAGAGCCCGAACAGATGAGCTGGCCCGCAACTCCAAGCGCAATAGTGAGTTAGAATGTTACCAGCTGGTTGACGAATCGTCCTTGAGGTGATAAGTTGGGCTTCTCACTCGGTGTGAGATCGCCTCCCGCCAACTTGTCGGCTCGCTCCCACAGAGAAATCGAAGTAAATGCAAAATCGCGTCATCCTACCGCTGCTCCTCGCCGCCTCCGTCGCCTTCGCGCGCGGCTCCTTCGCCAACGACGCCAACAAGCCCCTCGCCTCCCGACAACAATCAGTCGACGAAAAAGAAATTCTCGGGACGACGTTCAATGTCCTTCGCCCCAGCGGCGAGGAGGGATCGCTCAAGTTCGCGCTCAGGGTAGTGAACAACACCACCAGGATGGTCGAGATTCATTTCCCGGACGGCCAGACCCACGACTTCGTCGTTACCGACTCCACCGGCAAGGAAGTCTGGCGCTGGAGCGACGGCCGCATGTTCACCCAGGCGATGAAGAGCAAGACGCTCAAGGGCAAGGACGACACGGTCTTCGAGGAAGTCTGGGACACCGAGGGACACCACGGCGCCTTTACCGCCGTCGCCACGCTCAGGAGCGAGAACTTCCCCGTCGAGACCAGCGTCGAGTTCGTGCTCCCGTAGCACTTCTGCGGATCATCGAGTCAGTTACAGCGCGCCCTCCGGGGCGCGTTTTTCGTTTTACGGCATCACCGCGATGGCGGCTTTGGCCATCGTCGTCTAGTCGGTCGCTGTCCGGGGGAGACTACCGCCGCGCAGGCTCTGGCTTGTCGCTGAACCTCACCGGATGACCGAAGCTCCACTGCGAGCGCTCCCGCCGGTGGTGCTTCAGAGAAACCATTGGATGAGAGTTCGGAAGTATGGACTCATCGCGCCGGTGACCGACGCGCGACAGTTTGACAGTGTTTTGCGACAGAGCGTTCACCGGCGGCCCGAGCTGATCCGCTACCGAAAAGATTTTGTACAGCATAGTACAATCCTGCTGGCATGCATATGTTTATTCCGGTATATTGAAGAGGCCGCCTGAAACATCCAAGTTCGCGGCGCTCCATCCCTTAAATTCTGCGACCGATCTGGCGGCCGCCTCGCCAAAGGCCCGTCGTGTCCACCGCCCTCGCGCAGCAGCCTGGCGTATCCCAAAGGGATGCCGGCTCATTAGCTCTCGCTGACGCCGTTGCGACCACTCGCAACAAGCTACTCGCCCTTCTCCCGGGCGCCGAGCTGGAGCGGGTGATGGCGGTAAGCACTCTCGTGACGATAAAAAGCAGGGAAGTGCTTTTCAGGCCCGGCGGGCAGATCGATCACGCGCTTTTCCCCGAGGATTCGGTGATCTCGCTCGTGACGCACCTCGAGGATGGAGATGCGGTCGAGGCGATGACCGTCGGAAATGACGGCTTCACCGCGATAGCGCTGCTGAACGGTGTCGGCTCCATGAACTGTGAGGGCGTCGGGCAGGTAACCGGCAAGGCATGGAGGATAGCGCGCCTCGATTTCGTATCGCTCTTTCCGGATTGCCCCGAGCTCGTGCGTGTGCTCCACAGGTACAGCCAGCTGGTGTTCGAGACGGTGTCTCAATCGGCCGCCTGCAACAGGCTGCATCTGGTCGAGCAGCGGTGCGCGCGGTGGATCCTGATGTCTCACGACCGCGTTGGCCGCTCGACCTTCGATCTCACCCAGCAGTTCCTCTCCCAGATGCTCGGCGTCCGTCGCGCGGGGGTAACCGTCGCAATGGGACACCTCGAGCGGCAGGGGCTGCTGACCCACGGTCGCGGCTGGATCAGTGTCGCCAACCGGCAGGGCCTCGAAGCGGTTTCGTGCGAGTGCTATGGCGTCATCTGCGAGCGGGAAAAGAAGATTCTCTGCTGACCCACGCTGGTATGGGCGTTGCCGTCAGCATTGAGTTATGCCGCGAAGCGCGATACGGGAATACGAGCCGCCGGAGGAGTGTCCTTCGTGTGGCGCGCCGCTAGGCGGACGCGAAGGATGTCAGCTGGCGTTCGATCAGCTGAGTGCTCGCGCCTGGACGGACGGAGGCTTTGCCGCGGTACACAATCTCGTGGTCGACCTCTACGCGCTGCAGCACGTCGAGGCCTACTGCGAGACCGCGAAATCCTACGCCGCGCACCTCCTCGGCCTCTGCTGCGCGGTCGAGCATAACGCTGACCCAAACCTGCATCGCGCGATTGCACGCTGGCTCGACAGCCGCGTGAGGCTGGTGAGACCGCCCACTCTGGAATTTCGCGGCAGCATGACGATCGCCGACATCGCTTCGACCAACGATCCGGATGTCTACCGCAAGTGGGTTCTCGAGTGGGCGGAGAATGTCTGGGACGCGTATCGCTCCCAGCAGGAAGTGGCTCGGCAGAACCTGGTGCAGGTGCTGGTCAGTGTCAGAGGACGGGATATCGACTCGGCGTGAGCACTACGAACGCCGCCGCTGTCGCCAT